>JAZNRV010000050.1:0-11533 GCA_045590855.1 Acutalibacteraceae bacterium
AAAACTGTTGATTATTGTCGGTACACGACCGGAAATTATTCGTTTAGCGGCCGTTATCAACAAGTGCCGTCAATATTTTGATTGTGTTTTGGCACATACCGGTCAAAACTACGACTACAATTTAAACGGCATTTTCTTCCGCGATTTAGGGTTAGCTGACCCGGAAGTGTATATGGATGCCGTGGGCGATGATTTGGGTGCTACCGTTGGTAATATTATTAACTGCTCTTACAAGTTGATGGCGCAAATCAAACCCAATGCATTGCTCATTTTGGGCGACACCAACTCTTGCCTTTCTGCCATTCCCGCCAAACGGTTGCATATTCCGATTTTCCACATGGAAGCCGGCAACCGTTGCAAGGACGAATGCTTACCGGAAGAAACCAACCGCCGCATTGTCGACATTATTTCGGATGTCAACTTGGCATATTCCGAACACGCGCGTAAATATTTGCACGAATGCGGTTTGCCCAAAGAACGGGTATATGTTACCGGTTCTCCCATGGCGGAAGTGTTGCACAACAATTTGGCGGCGATTGAAGCCTCTGACGTGCACAAACGACTGGGGTTGGAAAAAGGAAAATATATCTTACTTTCGGCTCACCGTGAAGAAAACATTGACACCGAAAAGAATTTTCTTTCGTTGTTTACCGCTATTAACAAAATGGCCGAAAAATACGATATGCCCATTTTGTATTCGTGCCACCCCCGTTCGCGCAATCGTTTGGAAAAAAGCGGTTTTGTGTTAGATAAACGTGTGATTCAAAATGAGCCGCTCGGTTTCCATGATTACAACTGTTTGCAAATGAATGCGTTTTGCTGTGTTTCCGACTCGGGCACCTTGCCGGAAGAAAGCAGTTTCTTTACTTCGGTCGGTCACCCCTTCCCTGCCGTGTGTATTCGTACTTCGACCGAACGTCCCGAAGCCCTTGACAAAGCCGATTTTATTTTGGCCGGTATTGACGAAAAAAGTTTGTTGCAAGCGGTAGATACTGCCGTGCAAATGAACTTGGACGGAAATTACGGTATTCCCGTTCCCGATTATGTGGAAGAAAACGTTTCTACCAAAGTGGTAAAACTGATTCAATCCTACACCGGTGTAGTAAATAAAATGGTTTGGAGAAAAGGTTGATCATGTTCAATCCTACAAAACAATCGATGAAAACGCTTAATTATAACGATAATACCTTAGATGTTTTTCGTATTATTGCTACAATTCAAGTCTTTTTGGGGCATGTGATTACGCACTTTAAGTTGCCCGAATGGCATGAGGCCGTGTACTTTGTACGCGGTGTACCGATTTTGTTTGCACTGTGCGGGTTTTTGGCTGCCAAGTCGTTGGACGGCAAACCACCCGTTATGCAATATTTTAAGCAACGCGCCATTCGTATTCTCCCCGCTTTTTGGGCATGTATTATTGTGAACACAATAATCATTGCCGTGTTGTATGCAACCGTACCGACCGTAAAACAAGGTGTTATTTATCTTTTCACCCAATTCGTTGGTTTGAATTTTTACACCGGCGATTGGTTGCGCGAGTATGGCGTGGGCACTCCCAACGGTGTTTTGTGGACTATTTCCGTACAAATTCAATTTTATATTTTGGCACCGCTGTTTAAAAAACTGTTGGCCAAGAAGAGTCTTTGGTTTGGTTTGCTTACCGTATTAGGTTTTACCGCTTTTAGCATTGCGTGTAATCGGTTGGAACCGTATTTGCCGACGTTGGTGTTTAAACTTATCAACGTTACCGTGTTGCCGTATGCTTACTTTTTGGTGTTCGGCATGGTGATTTGGGAACATCGCGATACGATTATCCCCGCTTTGTCGCGGTTTAAATGGGTATTTGCCGTTGCCTACGTTGCGTGGAAATTTGCGGAAATTCATCTTTCGTTCCCTCATATCCTGGACGGTTATTTATATAACACCGTTACCACGTTGTTGTTGGCTTGCGTGTTGTTTGGTTTTTCCTTTATGCGCAAATGGCGCGCACCGATTGACTTGACGTATGGTTTTTATTTGTACCACATGGTTATTATCAACATTGTGGTGGAATTGGGATATACGTCTGCTAATTGGTTGCTCATATTGATTATTGCTGTTGCAACCGCTCTTTGCGCGTGGTTGTCACAAGTTTTGGTAGAGAAACCTTGCGTAAAATGGTTGAAAAAGAGGTAAAAAACTTATGGACGATTTAAAACGATACGGTAAAAAACTGGTGCTACGCACGTTGCTTTCTCCGTTGCGTTTGTTTCCCATTCGACAAAGTCGTGTTTTTTTAATTAACGATTTGGCGTATAATTATTCCGACAGTCCCAAGTTTGTGTGCGAATATTTAAAACAGCACTACACAGATAAGTTGGATTTGGTTTTTGGTGGTCGCGCTCCGCAAGAAGACGGTGTGGCAGCAGGTGTGAAATTTGTCAAACGCAATTCGTTGCAATATTTTTACAATGCCATGACTGCCAAAGTCTTGTTGACAAACAGTGGCGGGTTTTCGTATTTGCCGCTTCGTAAAAAGCAATACGTTATCAACACGTGGCACGGTGGCGGCGCGTACAAAAAATGCGGTCGGCATATGTACGAGGACACGGCCTTTTTCAGAAAAGATTTGCACCTGTCTGCCGACCAAACCAACGTGTTTTTGTCTACCTGCACCCGTTTTTCCGACGTGGTTTCGGATTCCATGTTGGTGCCGCGCGATATTTTTTGGCAAATTGGGTTGCCCCGCAACGACATTTTAGCCCACGGTGATGAGGCGGTTCGCGCCAAGGTGCGCCAAGCCATTGGTTTGGAAGAAGATGAGAAACTCATTCTTTTTGCCCCCACTTACCGCAAACCGGGCGATAATTATTTTAAAAACTCCATTGCTATCTCTTACGGTGTGGATGTGGAACGCGTTTGCCGCGCTATGTCCGAACGTTTTGGCGGTAAATGGCGATTCGGATTCCGTTTTCATCCGTGTGTTACCAACCGTGACGAGCTTCCCACCGGTGATTGTTTGGATTTGTCCGATTATCCCGATATGCAAGAATTGCTCTGCACGGCAGATGCCATGATTAACGATTTCTCGTCCTCTATGTGGGATTTCATGTTAACCGGTCGTCCCAGTTTCTTGTTTGCAATTGACTTGGAACATTACGTTGCCACCACGGAAGTGTACACACCCGTTTCTGAGTGGCCGTTCCCGCAAGCCGTGAACAACGATGAATTGGAACGCAACATATTGGATTTTAACGAAGAAGATTATCGAGCGGCTTGTGACCGTCATTACCGTGACCTTGGCGGTAGTGAATCGGGCGAGGCAACAAAACTTGTTTGCGAACGCATTGCCGAGCAATGTGGGCTCGCTTGAATGATGTATAATAGGGGGATGTTTTTATGAATATTGCGGTTGTTTTTGCGGGTGGTGTCGGTTCGAGAATGCACAGCAAAGACCGTCCGAAACAGTTTTTGGAGTTATACAACAAACCCATTATTATTCACACTTTGGATATTTTTGAACAGAGTCCCGATATCGATGCCGTGGTAGTGGCTTGCGTTAAAGAGTGGCTTCCTTACATGGAAGAACTCTTGTACCGTTTTCGCATTGAAAAGGTGCGCAAAGTTGTTCCGGGCGGAGAAAGCGGACAACTTTCGATTTACAATGGTTTGTGCGCCGCAAAGGAAGTGGCGGGTGACGAACCGTCGGTTGTTTTGATTCATGACGGGGTGCGTCCCCTCATTAACGGCAAAGTCATTGCCGATAACATTACTTCGGTCAAAGAACACGGTTCGGCCATTACCACCGCTGTGGTAAAAGAAACCATTTTGGTTGTCAGCGAAGATAATTCCATTGATTACGTACCGAACCGTTCCAAATCCAGAATTGCCAAAGCTCCGCAAAGTTTTTGGTTGCACGATATTCTGGCAACTCACCAACAGGCTTTGCAAGACGGTATTACTGATTTTATTGATTCTTGCACCATGATGCAGCATTACGGAAAACCGCTGTACTTGGTGGACGGTCCTTATGAAAACATAAAAATCACTACTCCGGATGATTTTTATACCATGCGCGCCATGTTGGAAGCCAAAGAAAATGCGCAGATTTATGGTTTTGATTCGTAAATTTTAAGGAGAACACTATATGAATTGCGAAAGCCCGTTGGATTCGTATTTACAAGAAGATTTGGATTATGTTGCAACCCATTGTACACTATTGGAACAGTTGAAAAACTGTTCCGTTTTGGTAACGGGTGCTACCGGCTTGGTCGGCTCGTTATTGGTGAAAACATTGGCTTGCTGCAATCGTAAAAATCAAAGTAATATTACCGTATATTTATTTGTACGAAATTTAGAAAAAGCCAAAACCATTTTTGGCGACTTGCTTGACCGTGAGGGTATTCACGTGGTGGTTGGCGACATTACCGACACCAGCAAGTTGCCTCGTGTGGATTATATTTTCCATTGTGCCAGTGTTACCGCTTCGAAAACCATGGTAACACAACCGGTAGAAACTATTGCCACTGCCATAGACGGTACCAAAAACATTTTGGAATACGCCAAAAACAGCGGTGTTCGTTCACTTTTATATCTTTCGTCGATGGAAATGTACGGGTCGTTTGAGGATTGTCAAACACCCATCACAGAGGAAATGTCCGGCTATGTTAATCCGTTGCTCACGCGCAGTAATTATCCGCTGAGCAAACGATTATGCGAAAATTTGTGTATTGCCTATTCGGTGGAATACGGGTTAGATATCAAGATTGCTCGGTTGGCGCAAACTTTTGGTGCCGGTGTTCTCCCCGGTGAAAACCGCGTGTTTGCGCAATTTGCGCGCAGTGCCATGAACGGTACGGATATTGTGTTGCATACCAAAGGATTATCCGAAGGAAATTATTGCTATACGGCGGATGTTATTGACGGCTTGTTCCGCATTTTGCTGTGTGGTGAAAATGGTGGGGCGTATAACGTAGTAAATGAAAAAACGCATACTACCATTGCCGATATGGCACACATGGTTGCTAAAAAACTTGCTCAAAAACCGATTAACGTGGTTTTTGATATCCCCGAAACCAATCTGCACGGCTATGCGCAAGATACCAAAATGCGCTTATCTTCCGCCAAATTGCGCACCTTGGGTTGGGAACCGCAAGTGGATTTGGAAGAAGCTTACCGCCGTTTGATGGGAAGTATGCGCACATAAAAAAGCAAAGAAGAACAGCGGAATGAAATTCATTCCGCTGTTCTTTTTTTGTAAAACAACAAGGTTTCGGGTGGGCGAGGTTTTTATACCTATACTTTTCTTTTTACAAGAGAAACAACCCGCTTTAACAAGGCAATCAGTTCGCGTCGATTACAAATATACCCTACCAAAACAGCCACAACAGCATTAATGCATACTAACAGCGCACTGTATCCGATGAACAAAAGATAACTGTTTACCCGAATATTCAAAGAAAGTTCCACAGCACACAGACACACACCCACAACCAAGAGGGGAAGCATTAGTCGCAACAGTTTGGTGATTTTGCCGTGGAAGAAACGAGTGTGAATATACCCCATTTCCAAAAACGCCAACAATACTGCCACCAACAAAATACCGCCCAACATACCATAAATCCCCCAAAGGGAACCGCCGATTATCATCCCGATTATCAGTATCACGCAAGAAATCAACTGAAAATTCTTGCTAACTTTGAATTCGCCTGCCATATTGAGCAAGTGACCGCTGGGAATATGGAGCATCTCCACCGTGGTAATGAGCACCATGAAAAGAGCAATCACCATATCAAAATAGTTGGCATCGGTAATACCGTCCATGTAAAGACGGATAAAGGGCATTATCATTGCACAGCAAGTACTCAGGAGGATGAAAATGGCATTGAACGTTGCAAACTCATATTGTGCAAAAACCGGCCAAACTTCGTCACGCTCTTTTTCTGTCAGCATTTGTCCAAAACTCAACCGCGGTGCATCAATAAAACCATGCAACAAGGATTTGAGCATAACAAAAACATTGTTATATACCGCATAAACGCTGGCCAGTACGGTGCCACCCGCCGATGACAACGAAAGGAACACAATGGGTGCCGAATTGTAAACAACACCGGTGATTTTCTGTACCATCACATCACCGGTCCCTTTTATCAGCTCCGGTCTGGGTTCGGTCTTTAAATTCAAAAACGGTGCTTTATGCTTTACATAAAACGCAATCAGAAAACTGTTGAGCAGTGCACACACCATGGTGTTAAAACGCACCATCCACATGGGACCGCCCATCGATATCATTACGATATTGGCCACGTGGCCTAAACCAATGGTGATAATGGTGATAATATTAATCACATATTCCTTTTGCTGTGTTTGCAAAAGAACGCGATAGGTAGTGGCATAAAACAAGTTGAACGCCGCCGGAACCACGGTCATAAGAATAACGGTGGTGATAAACTCCGTAGGAAGGGCACTGTTAACGGAGAATCCATATCCTACGGCGATTAAAAACCCTACCGCAAGAAAAATAAGCGCTATGCGGCGGAATTTACTGCGCGTGGCTGCCAAAACACCATTGACAAGAGTGTAATCCCCTTTGGTTAATGGTGCAAACAAGGCAACGTTAGAAGCCATGGTAAAGCCACCCTCCAAAATCAACAAAACGTTGACAATCTGGTTGGCGGTGGAATTAAGGCCATTAAAATCGGAACCAAACGATTCAATGACAAATCGCGTTACCACGATACCAAGCAAACCGTTAACCAGCGTCATGGCCATGGCTGTGGCGGCATTGAAAAGACTGATTTTACTTCTGTTCTGGGACATCCTGATTATTCCTTCCTTCCAAATAATCAGATTTTATTGATAAAGCAAAGGTTGCAATGATAATAAACATCAAAGGCATAACCAACATATCATAAACAGTAGCTTGCACCATTCCCATTCCAAAATATGTGACAAATGTTAATAGTAGTAAAAGCCTTGTAAAATTGTCTTTCCCTCTACCAAAACGGAAAAATTCAATTTGAATAAGCATCACTATGAACAATGTTACTATCAATGCCAAACCAATCAATCCATAACTGTTCAGTGTAACCAGAATAAAATTATGTGCAGGCGCATTAAATTTTTGTCCGGATACTTCGTAAGGGAACAAAACATCCCCCGTCCCAAAAAGCGGATTCTTTTTGATGCTTTCCAAACTCATTTTCATGATACCTTTGCGCATGGAGTCACTATTACTAATTTGCGTCTGAGCTTGCTGAATCACGCTGGGATCTTTGTCCACGCTGGGATCTTTGTCCACGCTGGGATCTTTGTCCACGCTGGGATTTTTGTCCACGCTGGGATCTTTGTCCACGCCGGGATCTTTGTCCACAGTTGGACCGGATTCTCCCGCTAAATTATTATCCGGTAAGTTCGGAGAATCAACAATTTCAGTACTTGGCCACAGATTTGTCTCGCGATAAATTGCATAGCGAACTTCACCTATGTTAAGTGAGAACAGCACCGCTATCAAAAGGACAGAAGCACTGAATGCACCGGCAATTTTCCCCACAACTTCTTTTTCTTTTGCGGTCATCAGTATTGTTATCGCAATCGCAAAAAGAGTAACAACAAAAGTTACACGCGATTTAAGTGTAGCTACAATGGCGGCAAAAGAAAAAAGGATTAGCATGCATACCCAAGACCATACTTTATTCTTTTTGAATGACCAAAGTTGCTTAACCAAAATCGGCAAAAGGATGACAATACTTCCGCCAATAGCAATTTCATTAACTGGTGAATAGTAAATATACTTTTTCAGAAAAATGATATGCAACAATCGATACAAAATTAAGCCAAGACAAAATATGCAAATGTCTTTTTTGAGTGATTCTACTGTTTGTCCGGTATGATTGTTTATTATCAAGTGAAAAAGAGCTAGCGATGCAAACAGAATTATGGACAAATACAGGTTTTCTTTGACTTCCATACCGCTGAAAAAACGAAAAAGAAACAACACACCGTAATAGGCGGCAAAAAGATAATACGTTATTGAAAACATATCGACATGTCGAGCCTTTATATCGCACCAAATTTTGCAAATAATAAACACAAAAAACAAACCATACAATGTAAGTGTAACAATTTTGCTAACGGAGTTTGGAATATCCAGCCACGCAACAACCCATCGAGATGATACCGTTTGCAAAACCAATAATAAAAACAAAAACAACAAACTCGTATGCTTTTTTATCTTACTAATCATTCGTGTGTCTCCTTAAAGAATTTATAGTATTTCTTCGGCATAAATCAAGAATTCGTTCGCATTGTGCCTTCGGATTCTTTTCTTCCAAAATAAAGGTTCTTGCACGTTGCCCAATCTCATCGCGCTGCTCTTGACTCAGTTCACACAGTTCCATAATTTTGTCTCGCAACGCTTCCACGGAGTTGTCCGGTACGTACTGAATATGTTGGTCATACTCTGTGGGGATACCGTCCAACTTGTACCCTACCACCGGCCGACCGGATGCTAAATACTCCATGGTTTTCGAGGGGAAAGAATACTTGGTCAAATCCCCGATGTTTTGGCGCGGATTGACAAGAACAGAAGCCTCTGCTTGCAGTTCGCGGACTTTTTCACCGCTCACATACCCAAAAAACTTAACGCCTGCGCAGGTCTTTGACAACTGCGAAATGCGCTCTGCTAAACCACCGCCGCCGCAAATCCACAGTTCATAGGTTTTATCTTGTTCGTAGATTTGCTCAAATGCTTGTAAAAGGTTCTCCATGCCGTAGGCTGGATTGAGTTGGCCGGAATAAAAAACCACTTTTTGTGCCGTAGTTTTCTGCGCCAAAGGAGGACGGTGATTATTGAAAATCCCTTCTACAACGGCATAAGGTTTATTCGCCACAACAGGTACTTCGCTCATGTATTTTGTGATGAATACATATGAATCAAATTGCCGAATAAAACTTTCCTTGATGGCGGCTTTCATCTTGCCGACAGGGGTAACGGCACCGCTGTTACTCGCGGCAACCACCGCCGTAGGAATATCAGGCAAAAAGGCACAGGTTGTTATATGCTTAAACCGTTTTTTTGCAAACCGTATAGCGAGGGAAATGCCGATGTGAAGGTCGTAAGACATCACCACAATCGGCTCATCTTTTGCGGCTTTGATTTTCTTTTTCAGTTCACGAAACGTGGTAAAAGCACGTGAAATATGCTTGATAATCGGAAGATTGATAAAGCCACAATTAATATCCGCGGCACCCTCATTATGTTTCCAATTTTGCCGAGTAAAGAATATTTTATCAAATTTCGGGTAATTGGAAATCGGAACATTATTAACAAGCGTTACACTTTCTTTGGTGCATTCTTCCAACCCCAAAATAACGTTGGAATTCAGATTATGGTCGGCAAGGCTGGCATGTACGGTGCTGCGCCGTGCAATTTCATCATAATCGTCCATGTTATAGACAGAACTGCAAAAAATAATTTTCAAAAGAGTCCCTCCACACACATCATCTTTGTTCAAGATAAACGGTAACAAACTTGTAAATAATACTATGTTTAGTATACACGTCGGCAGTATAAAAGTCAACCGCTTTGTCAGTTCAAACCCTATGTATCTGACAGCAAAAAAGCACTGTGCGCATGTATGCAAAACGCCCGTATTGCTCAAACTGCAATACGGGCTTTTTTATGTTATTTTTTAAGGCTGAGTATAATATCACAAATGGTATCCACATCCGAAAGCGGCAAATCCGCATACAGCGGCAGTGTCAATACTTGGTGGCTGATGCGCAGTGCCACGGGTGTTTCGTTCGGGTCGTATTGACCGCTAAAACAATCAAAAGCATTGGTCAGCGGATAAAAATATTTACGAGCGCCGATACCGTTTTCTGCCAGAGCTGCCATAACATCGTCGCGACCGGCACCAAACACCGACTTATCAAACACCACAGGAAAATACGAGTAGTTCGGTTGCACATTCGATTGAACGGGATTGAGTTGTAAACCGTCTACACCGCTGAGTCGTTCGTTATAACGGTCGACTACGGTTTTACGTTTAGCAATTTCTTCGTCAATGTGACGCAAATTGCACAATCCCATCGCTGCGCAAAATTCATTCATTTTGGCATTGGCACCCACACCATCCACAATTTCCGGACCGCGGATACCAAAGTTTTTCAAACCATACAACTCACGACCAAAGGCTTCGTCGTGGTAGCACACAGCACCACCCTCGATGGAATTGAACACTTTGGTGGCATGGAAACTAAAACACGAAACATCGCCAAAATCGCCAATGCCTCTGCCTTTATACTTCACACCAAAGGTATGCGCCGCATCGTAAATGACTTTCAGATTATACTTTTGGGCAATACGTTCAATCTCTTCCACATTACAAATGTTACCGTATACGTGAACAGGTACAATAGCCGACGTTTTTTCGGTAATTAAGGATTCCAGTTTACTGACATCCATGGTAAAATCCACGGGATTAATATCGCAAAATACCGGTTGCAGGCCGTTTCGCACAATCGCATGCGTGGTGGAAGCAAAGGTAAACGGGGTGGTAATGACTTCCCCACTCAGGTGCTACGCCTGCATGGAAAGCTCCGACGCCATGTGCCCGTTGGTGAGCAAATCTACCGCGTCTACGGCCAAATAGTCCACCAACTGCGCTTGCAACGCTTTATGTTTCGGTCCCATATTGGTCAGCCAATGGCTATCCCAAATCTCTTTGATTTCTTCGCAATATTCTTCAAACGAAGGCATGGAAGAACGGGTCACTAAAATGCGATTCATATCGCTACACCTCAATTCGATTGACGGTTTTCGTCGTTGACCGTTAAACTTTTTTGTTTTTTCAGGTACATTGTAAGCAATCCCAAACAAACAACAATATTTCCGCCGTAAATTAAAACACCAAAAATTTTCTTTTGGATGAACACGCAAATAGCCGTTGCGGTTTCACCGCCAATGACAAAAGCGACTACAAAACCCAAAAACGTCAATCCACCTGCGAACAAACAAATGAAAATTCCATAACTGTATATTTTGGTAAGCACCGCAATGAGTTTTTTCAAAAAAGCAGTCATTTCGTTCTCTCCTTTCTCACAGGCCAAGGATGGGCAGTACTTCCAACAACATGACCACTTCCAGGGCATATTGCGCCGCTACCCACCACAAATCGTTGACAAGCGTTTTCTTGAAATCCGATTCTGCAATACCCATCCCCGCATACATACCGAGGGCAAGCGGCGGCGTGATACCGCACATGACACCGCAAATACACGGAAGCAGGGCGGCAATATAAAGCGGATTGGAACCCACTGCCGCAAAAGCTGCAATGAACACCGGACCAAAAATAACTACTTGGGAAGAACCGGGGACTATCATCCCCAAAAAGCACGTAATCAGCGGGACAACAAAAGCCAATCCCACGCGTGAAAGATTCATTTCGCTCAAAAACACGGAAAGTCCCGTTGTGACATCAATATCGGCAAACAATTCGCCAATCATGTAACCAAACAAGCAGGCAACAATCGGACCGACCAATGATTTCAT
>JAZNRV010000051.1:0-6299 GCA_045590855.1 Acutalibacteraceae bacterium
CTGGATATGTCCCGCGGAAAACCCGGTGCCGACCAATTGGACCTTACCGTTGGTTTGCTTGATTGCGTCAACGCTCGCGATGGTTTTTGCACCGATGCGGGTTTTGACACCCGCAACTACGGTTTGGTAGACGGTATTCCCGAAGCGAAGGCTTTGTTTGCCGATTTGTTGGAAATTCCTGCTGACAATATAATCGTTTGCGGGAATTCCAGTTTGAATTTGATGTTCGATTATCTTGCACAAGCCTTCTCCACGGGGTTATGCGGTAACACGCCGTGGTGCAAGTTGTCGGAAGTGAAATTTTTGTGCCCTGTGCCCGGTTATGACCGCCATTTTTCCATTACGGAGCATTTTGGTATTACCATGATTCCCGTTCCCATGACAAAAACGGGACCCGACATGGACATGGTGGAAGATTTGGTAAAAGACCCTGCCGTTAAAGGTATGTGGTGCGTGCCGATGTATTCCAACCCGCAAGGTATCACCTACTCGGATGAAACCGTGCGCCGTTTGGCACGTTTGACTCCCGCGGCACCTGATTTTCGCATTATGTGGGATAATGCCTATTGCATTCATCACCTGACCGATACGCCCGACACGTTATTGAACATTTTTGAAGAAACACACGCCTGCGGCCACGAAGATATGGTGGTTTGTTTTGCCTCTACTTCCAAAGTAACGTTCCCCGGCGCGGGTGTTGCCGTGGTGGGCGCGAGCGATGCCAACATCAAAGATATTAAACGTCGTTTATCCATGCAAACTATTGGTCACGACAAAGTGAATATGCTGCGCCACACCCGCTTTTTCGGCAATGCCGAGGGTGTGCTGAACCACATGAAATTACATGCCGCGGTTTTGCGTCCGAAATTTGATACCGTGCTTTCCACATTGGAAAGGCGTTTAGGTGATACCGATGTTGCCACTTGGCACCGTCCGAACGGCGGATATTTTGTCAGTGTGGAATTGCAAGACGGTTGCGCAAAAGAAACGGTACGATTGCTCAAAGAAGTGGGTGTTGTTATCACCCCTGCGGGTGCTACTTACCCCTACGGAAACGACCCCAAAGATTCTGTGCTTCGTATTGCGCCCTCTTATCCCCCGCTTTCGGAACTCGCCGTTGCGATGGAACTGTTTTGCATTTGCGCTGAACTGGCTTATGCTCAAAAATTATACAACGCTTAAAATGCATTTTAAACGCCGCTGTTGCGGCGTTTTTTCTTTTGCAGAAGTGATTGACTTTTTTGGTAAAATAACCTATAATAAACGGTATATGAGTTAACAATGGAGGATTGACCGATGAAGCGAACACCAAAACCTGTATTTTTCATTGTGTCCTTGCTTATCGTCGCGTTGACGTATTGTTCGTTTTTTGGCGTACATAAAACGTATGGCGACCGCTTGGATACGGTAATCCGCGGTGCGAACGAAATTCGTACCGGCATTGATATCAGCGGTGGTATTGAAGTTACTTTTGCCCCGACTGATAAAAATATCAATGCGACCGATGAACAAATTGAAGCAATGAAGCAAGTTATCATCCGTCGTATGATTGCCAACAACATCACTGACCACGAAGCGTACAGCGATACGGATAACGATCAAGTTATCATCCGTTTCCCGTGGAAGCGCAACGAAACCAAGTTTGATGCCGCTGCTGCGATTGAGGAACTGGGCAAAACCGCTTTGTTGGAATTTTATCTGGACCAATCGGAATCCAGCGGTGCGTTACCGACTACCAAGCCCGGCAAAGAAGACTTTGTGTTAAACGGCAGTGCGGTGGATTCCGCCACCGCCGGTTGGGATGAAAACGGTACTTCGCCGGTGGTATCGCTCAAATTAGACAACTCCGGTAAAACCGCTTTTTCCACCGCTACTAAAAAACAAAAAGATTTGAACGGAGCCAGCGGTAGCACGTATACCATTTCGATTTGGTTGGACAACGAATGTATCTCCAACCCTTCGGTGAACGCTCACATTTCCAACGGTGAGGCTGTGATTTCCGGTGGGTTTGCTACCTATGCAGAGGCCGCTGATTTGGCCAATCTTATCAACTCCGGTGCTCTGCCGTTCAGCATTGAGGCAAAAAACACCAACACCATTACGGCAACGTTAGGTGAACGTTCACTGAGCATTATGGTGCTTTCCGGTATTATTGCGTTTGCAATTATCGCCGTTTTCATGATTTTGTATTACCGCTTATCCGGCGTGGTTGCCGTGATTGCTTTGTTGGGTCAAATTGCCGGCTCAATTGCCGTCGTTTCCGGTTTCTTCCCCTTCTTGGATAGTTTCACGTTGACCTTGCCCGGTATTGCCGGTATCATTCTTTCCATTGGTATGGGTGTGGACGCTAACATTATCACCTCGGAACGCATCAAAGAGCAAATTCGTCGCGGTCGTACCATTGACAGTGCTATCAGCAACGGTTGCAGCGAATCGTTTTCGGCCATCTTCGACGGTAACATCACCGTTATTATTGTTGCTATTGTGTTGATGGGTGTGTTCGGACCTGCCGACAGTTTCTTTGCCAAACTCTTAAAACCGCTGCTCTTCATGTTCCCTGTTTCTGCCAGCGGCGCCGTTTATTCGTTTGGTTACACGTTGCTTGCCGGTATTATCTTTAACTTCATTATGGGTGTGACTTGCTCGCGGTTGATGCTTAAATCGGTTTCCCGCTTCAAGTTCCTCCGTAAACCTTGGTTGTTGGGAGGTACAAAAGCATGAGAAACTTTGATTTTATTAAACACCGCAAATTGTTCGCCTGCATTTCGGCTGCCGTAATACTCGTCGGTTTGTTGTGCAACATCTTTATGGGCGTGGAACTCGATATCAACTTCAAGGGTGGTACGCTTCTGAAATACAGTTACGAAGGTGCCTTGGTTGACACGGAAGTTTCGGATTTTGTTAAAACGAAGTTGCCTGACGCCACTGTTGAATTGGTGGAAAACGGTGAAAGCGGGCTGAACACCATCACCATCACCATGACCACCGATTTGGATTCCAAAACGCAAACGAACTTTAAATCCGTGTTGGCAAAGGAATATCCCAACAATTCTATTGAAGAAATTTCCACCAACTCGTTGCAGCCGTCCAGCGGCCGTATGTTCTTTATCAAATGTTTGTATGCCATTGCCTTGGCATCTGTTTTCCTGATGATTTACGTTGGTTTGCGGTTCCGCAAGATTGGCGGCTTATCCGCCGGCGTGATGGCTTTGCTCGCTTTATTGCATGATATTCTCATTGCTTACTTTGTGTTTGTCATTTTCCGTATTCCGCTCAACGACAACTTTGTGGCAGTGGTGTTGACCATTTTGGGGTATTCTCTTAACGGTACTATCGTTGTTTATGACCGTATTCGTGAGAACCGTACCATTATGGACAAACAAACAAGCATTGAAGAAATTGTCAACGTTAGTTTGAACCAATCCTTCACTCGTTCGTTGAACACCAGCATTTGTACGTTTATTGCTATCGGTACGGTTGCTGTGATTGCTTTAATTAACTCGCTGAGTTCTATCATCAGCTTTGCCTTACCGATGACGGTTGGTGTGGTTGCCGGTTTCTTCTCCTCTACCTTCCTTTGCTCTCCGCTTTGGGTGTTGTGGGTAAAACATACCGAACGCCGCAAAGCATTACAAGTGAAGAAAGCAAAAACCGCCCCGAAAGCAAAAGCAAAAAAGAAAAACAAAAAATAAAACAAGTAAGCCCCCCGAAACATCGGGGGGCTTACTTAAAGGGAAGTTTCGTATGATAAAATACGTGTTTTTGGATTTGGACGATACGTTGTTGGATTTTGTAAAATCCGAGCGCCGCGCCATTCGCGCCACTTTGGCTAAATTAGGGATTAGACCGACCAAAGCAGTGGTCGAACGATATCACCATATCAATGCCACACAATGGAAACTGTTGGAACGCGGAGAAATCACGCGTGAACAAGTGTTGCACCGTCGTTTTGCGCTGTTGTTTGCCGAATACGGGATCGCGTGCGACCCGGATACAGCACAGCGAATTTACGAAAAAGAGCTGGGGACGGGGCACTATTTTGTCGCAGGAGCAAAACGCTTGTTACGGCGTTTATCCCAAGATTATCAGTTGTACCTGGTTACCAATGGTTTGGCTACTGTCCAAACCAGTCGATTGAAAAGTGCCAAAATCGCACCGTTTTTTCAAAAGATTTTTATTTCACAAGAAATAGGATACAACAAACCGCAACCGGAATATTTTGAGCATTGTTTTGCCGCTGTTGACGGCTTTGAAAAAGAACATGCCATCATTATCGGAGACAGCCTTTCTTCGGATATGAAGGGCGGCAACGCCGCGGGAATTCGCACTTGTTGGTTTAACCCGCACCGTTGTGCGGCTCCTACCGATATATCTGTTGATTACCAAATCCGTCGATTATCGCAGTTGCCTATCTTGCTCAAACAATTATAAGCGGATACTCACTTCGCCTGATGATAATTCTTTTTTTATGCCGTTTGTTGTGGTAACTTGCAAAGCAAACGCATCACTAATCCCTGTCACCGTTGCGATGTCGGTAACTTCGCCCGTTGCTGTTAGCACTTCCACCGTTTTCCCCATCAACAACGAGCGGCGACGGTATTCTTCCAAGTAGGTTTTGGTATTCAAATTTTCATACCACTTCCAAAAATTTGTAACAATGGCCGCCGCCAGTTTTTCTTTTAGAAAAGCCGGCGGTTTTTCGTTTTGGTACAAACTTCCCGCTCGGTTTTGGATTTCTTGCGGGAAGCCTGCATGCGGGGATACCAAATTAACACCAATGCCCAACACCGCATACTGTAAGCGGGCGCTGTTCGGAAAAAAACTTCCCTCGGTTAGAATGCCGCACACCTTTTTTTCGTGGCAATAAATATCGTTTACCCACTTGATTTTTGCCGTTAAATCGGTGATTTCTTCCACCGCTTGTGCTACGGCAACTGCGGCAGCAGTGGTTATGAGCAACGGTGACACATCTTCCCGAGGGCGCAACAACACACTCATGTACAAGCCCGTTGATGGCGGTGAAAAGAAATGTCGGCCTTGACGTCCTTTTCCTTGTTTTTGTTCTTCGGCAATCACCACGGTACCTTCGCTTGCATTTTGTGCCGCCAAACGCCGCACTTCGGTGTTTGTGGAATCCAACGAAGAATAAACCTTGAGCGAACAGTGCTGACACTGTTCGCTCAAAGCGGCGTAGAAGACATCTTGATTAAAGTGGGAATTTGACATGCTTTTAGCCCCTTTTTATTGCATGGCGTTAAAGTATTCGACAACACCGTCTGTTACCGCTTGCATGAGTTTGTCGCGGTAAACGGGGTCTACTAATGCTTCTTTGTCGTTGGGGTTATCCAAGAAGGCGCATTCCAACAGCACCGACGGGCAGTGGAAAATAGAACGTGTCATATACAACGTTCCCCATACCGTCCCGCTGGCACGTGCATATTGCCCGACGCCTACTTTGTACGGTTCTTGAATTTCCACTGCGTGCATCTTTTTGTAAATAAAAGCAGAGGGCGTGTACGCGTGCTCCGTATAATAATGAACGGTGGCACCGGTTGCCAGACCGTTAAAACCATTCATGTGAACACTAATAACCAAATGATAGTCGTTTCGTTGCGCCATTTTTACGCGTTCTTGCAAGGTGAGTTCACTTGTCAAAGGTGCTGTACGAGTCATATCTACCGTTGCGCCCAAGGCTTCCAGTTTTTCGCGCAACACATTGGCATATGCCAAATTAAAAGGAGCTTCCCACGGTTTATCGTCAGCCGTACCATGACCGGGGTCTAACAAAATGCGAACACCTTTCAAACGTTGTGCCGTTTCGTTTTGCGAAATGTTAGCGGGGTTCAAGAAGGACAGCGTCAATTTTCCGCCATCCCAGCGCGTTGAAAACCCATAAAATCCGCCTTGCTTTTTAAGTTCCAGCCGCAAAATGTAGACACCTTTTTTTGCACCGGCTATCCACGTTGCTTTGGAGAACAACGGACTGTTTTTCAAATCCGGCAGCGGCGGCACCGCTGATAAATAATGACACTCAATATCCACATACGTGCCGATTTGCGAATATTTTTCCAAACCGTAGTTTGGTTCTTTATCGGTACTGTCTCGGTAATAGTTTTGCTTTTTCGCCGATACGTATACCGGAATCTGCCAATCGGCATCAAAAGAAAGTACCGTATGTGTAGCAGTCAGTTGTGTGTGCGTGTTACGTAAAGTGGTATTGGGTAAGGTGGCTTGTAACAACGTAGCATCTTTTATATACACGCGTTTTCCGGAGGCTAACAGATAATAGGAGTAACTGC
>JAZNRV010000052.1:0-3129 GCA_045590855.1 Acutalibacteraceae bacterium
CTAAATCATAAAGCGAACGATACGCACTGCCTTTCCAGGCGGCACTGTCTTGACAATACAAATACTGTTGCGCCAATTGGTCAGTCGATTTCCAACCGGTACGATAAGAACCTGCTTCGTTCGCCGCATGAGAAACAAAAAGCGGAATTTGTTGCTTCTCCGCAACCGAGGACCACCACGACAATATCTTTTGAAAAGCCGCTGTGGGATGACTGGTCGAGGTGCTGATTTCTGCCATAACGCAATGAAATAATCCTTGTTGCAGCCACGATAAGGTGTCGGCACAGCCATCGGTAAATTCTTCGTAATATTCTGCTGTGTCGGAACCGCGCTCATCCACCGAATGATGCGCCCATACACCGTTTGATAACAAACCAAGATACGCGTTGCGGTTAGCCGCTGTAATTGCTTTTGTTACCAACGGTATCAATTGATTGAGGGCTTCTTTTGCTGTGGCTTCTTCGCCTTCGGTTTGTTCACCGGCAAAGGTAAAACCGGATAAGAAAAAACCATCCATGGAATATTTAGCAGCAACTTCCTCTGCTAATTGCACAACACGGTTTTTACCGTTTTCCGTACGCGGGTCCCACTCTTCGCCCATACGTACCTGCAAATCCAACACACCGTATACGAACAGTTTCTTTTCTCTTGCTTTTGCAAGGATATAAGCAATCGGGTCAAACACTACACCATCGGTTTGTGTAAACGTGAGTGATTCGGCTACACTTGATGGATAGACCGCCTCTTTTTCTTTGAAGAAAGGTAACAGCAACGTGTTAAATCCCCATTCCTCTACGTTGGAAAAAGCGGTGTCAATTTGTTGTTTGAGTGTTTTTACTGTGGGCGATTTAGCAGTAAGATAATCCACTCCGGGGATAAGCCATGTCCCTTTCATTTCGTCCGGCACGGCGTATTGCGCAGGCGGAAGCGGCGTGGGTTTAGTTGTTGTAGTGGTGCTTTGCGTGGTGCTATTCGGCAAAGGAACAGTTGTCATAGAAGAGGATGTAAACAAGGTCGCTACCGTGTCCAATGCTCCCGAATACGCAAAAACGGCGCATAACGATACCAATATCAGCACCGCACTTGCTACCGCAAGTATCGGTTTGAGCGGAAAACGCTTTTCGCTTTTTCTTCCATGCTTTGCCATGACACACCTCACGTATAATCTTTATAAAACAGACAGGAGATTTTGCGCTTCTTTTTCGGCAACCGAAAGAATATTATCCGCGGTCAAACCTGCTTTTTCAGCAGGGAACAAATAGCTGTAACTGTAAAGGGCGATTCCCGAAATGTTTTTGGAACGCAAATACAGTACTTGCCGTTTTAAGATGTCGGTGTTGTTTGCCCATTCGGTTTTTCCCGTGCCGGCATAAGCATCTTTTTTAAGACCCGCTTTGTAAGTGGCGATGCCAACGTAAAGTTTTACAGACGGATGACGAGGATACTCAAGCCATTTGTCTACCAACTTATCAAACGGACTGCTTTGATGCTCAAAACCTGTATACAGTTGCGGGCATAAATAATCCACGTATCCGCTTTGAGATAACCATTTCAGGCAATCGGCATACAGGTCGTCATACGTATGTTGAGCATTGGCAGCAGGAGAGATACCGAATATCCGCCCTGCATTTTTAACGGCAATGTACGTAGAAGATACCAGTGAATCCACCGCCGCACGCCGCCAGTTTGCTACCGAAAGCGAACCGCCGGATTGGAGATAAGCCGTGTAATCAGCACTCTCAAAGTCGTGTGCCGTAGATGTCTGCATTGTGTTTTCAGGATAAAAATAATCGTCGTATTGAATACCGTCAACCGCATAGCGGCTCAGCACTTCACGTACACCGTCTAATACCAGTTTTTGCGTTGCCGATGAAGTAGGAACATAATAATACCGCGTAACACCGTTGAGTGTTTTGCTGAACGTCGGTACCCCCTCTACCGCGTACTCTTTATCGGTACCGATACGATAAGGGTTTATCCAAGCATGGATTTTTAGTTGGTGTTTGTGTGCCGCTTCCACAGCATAGGCTAAAAAGTCAAAATCCTCTTGCAAAAAGGAACGTATCGCGTATGCCGGGCGAAAATATTCCGACGGATAGTACGCATCACTGTTTGCACGAACATGGAAAAAAACGGTGTTAAGATTACATTTGGCCAACCGTTTCATAAGATCGTCGATTGCCTGCTTGATTTCTTGACCAGTGCTACACGACTGAAGCATTTCGTTTATTTCTATGTACGATACCCAAGCAGCACGCATTTCCTGTGTTGACGGCGAATTTGGCAACACGGTAGTGGAACCCGTTGTGGTAGAAGTTGCAGTTATTGGGAGACTTGTGGTCGTTTTTGTAAAATCCTCGCTCTTTGCAGTAGTTTTGTGCGGTAATGTAGTCATGGGTGCCAACGTGGTTACCTGAGAAGTTGTCGTTGTCCCCACCGAGGTATTTTCTGTTGTAGAGGATACCGTACCCGTCGTGTCGGTTGTAACCGTTGTCTGCGTGGTGACGGTGCCTTCGACTGTTGAGTTTGTTTGTGTCACGGCATCAGCAGAAGATGTCGTTGTGTCAACAAGGGTGTTCTCTGTTGTAAAGACACTCTCCGTGGAAAAAACCGTAGGACGTTGTACCGTAACCGTACCGGTCGACACTGTCGGCGGCGTATTTACTCCGCAAGCAGTCGACATCAACAATAAAGATAGACTCAACAGCCCCGCAATCCACTTCTTCACGGTACAACCTCCTTTTGGTTAAAACAGTATATGCTTCATCATACCAAAAAAAATAAATCTTTTCAACCTTTTCCACCAAAATAACCGTTTCCTGTTTTTACCGTTGGCAACGACAAGAAAAATAACGGTTGCTTTTTTGGGCAAATTATGATACACTGTCAACAATATGCGGGCCTGCTGGAATGGCAGACACGTTGGTCTTAGGAGCCAATGCGCAAGCGTGCAGGTTCAAGTCCTGTTGCCCGCACCATGAAAAAAGTCACTTTTGTCTACTGACAAAGGTGACTTTTTTCAATGATATCCGTTCCTGTCAGAACGGGTGATATATCTTCGATATGATATCGCACTATCGTGCGATGATATACGCTTCGCGTATGTAGGAACGGATATTATATCATATT
>JAZNRV010000053.1:0-2856 GCA_045590855.1 Acutalibacteraceae bacterium
AGTAGCACAGGAGCTTTGTTCGTATTACTACACGGATACGGTGGTCGATACTATTTTGTGCCTTGACGGAACAGAAGTAATCGGTGCGTGCTTGGCGGATAGTTTGGCAAAAGCAGATTTTCTTAACATGAACGCGCACAAATCCATTTATGTGGTCACACCGGAAACAACAAACGGCAGTCAACTGTTGTTCAGGGATAATATTATACCCATGATTTCCGGCAAACACGTGATGATTCTTGCGGTATCGGTTGCATCGGGAAAAACGGTGGTATCCGCTGTCGACGCTGTCAAATATTACGGCGGAACCGTATCGGGAATTTCGGCAATTTTTTCAACCGCCAAAGAGTGCGGAGGTTTGCCGGTACGCTCTATTTTTGACCCCAACGACTTGCAAGGATACCAGTGCTATCCCGCGCACGAGTGTCCTCTGTGCAAAGCCGGCCAAAAACTCGATGCTCTTGTCAACAGTCACGGTTTCTCCAAACTGTAATACTTTTGTAACTACCAAACACCCACAGAAATTCTGTGGGCGTTTGTTTATTCGTTTAAAAAAACAGATATCTATGATTGATTTTTTTAAAAAAATACGGTATGATAAATCTAACATAAATAGCAAAGGAGAAGAATATGAGTAAAACTGTCAAAGATGTCTTGAAAATGATAAAAGACAACAACATCGAAATGGTCGATTTCAAAATGGTGGATATCAACGGTCAATACCGTCACGTCACCATTCCTGCTCAAAACTTTTCGGAAGACACCCTAAAAAGCGGTATCGGTTTTGATGCTTCCAACTATGGTTATGCCGTTGTGGAAAAAAGTGACATGGTGTTCATCCCCGATCCGGGCACCGCTATGATTGACCCGTTTTGCTCGGTTCCCACGCTGTCCATGACGGGTAATGCCATGATTATTGATTCGCCGCAAAACCGTCCGTTGCCGCAATATCCGCGCAACATCGTGCGTGCCGCCGTGCAATACATGAAAGACAGCGATATTGCCGACACCATGCTCATTTTGCCCGAATTTGAATTTTATCTGTTTGACCAAGTCGGTTGGGAAGTAAGCGGTAAAGAGATAAGCGCCACGGTCGATGCTCAGCAATCCTACTGGAACAGCAGTTGCGAAGGTTTTGGTGTTGTGGTCCCCAAACAAAAGAACTACCACATTGCTAAACCGTTTGACGTTTCGTACGAATGCCGCAGCGAAATGTGCATGCACATGCAAAAGGCAGGTATCGAAATCAACTATCACCATCCCGAAGTGGCGGCTTCCGGTCAGTTTGAAATTGAACCGCAATTGGGTGAAATGGTGCACATGGCCGATGCTACCATGATGATTAAATATATCATCCACAACACCGCTCTTAAATACAACAAAACCGCCACCTTCATGCCCAAACCGATTTACGGTGAAGCGGGCAGCGGTATGCACGTACATATGTTGCTCAAAAAAGATGGCGAACCTGTTTTCTCCGACGATAACGGCTATGCCCATTTGAGCGAAACGGCACATTACTTCATGGGCGGTTTGTTAAAACACATTGCCTCGCTTTGTGCCATCACCAATCCCAGCACCAACTCTTTCAAACGTTTGGTGCCGGGTTACGAAGCACCTGTTACGGTGGGCTATGCCACTTCCAATCGTAGCGCAGTTATTCGTATTCCCGCCTATGCCAAAGCACCGGAAAAACGCCGCTTCGAATTGCGTAACCCCGATGCTACGTGCAACCCGTATTTCTGCTATGCCGCCATCTTGATGGCAGGTATTGATGGTGTCAAAAACAAAATTGACCCGCACGAAGACGGTTGGGGCCCGTACGACGTCAACTTGTATCATTTGCCCGAAGAAGAAAAGGCAAAATTGCAAGGTTTGCCAACCTGTTTGGAAGATGCTCTTGACGCTTTGGAAAAGGATTACGATTATCTTACCGCCGGCGGCGTGTTCCCCAAAGACCTCATCCACAATTTCATCAAAACCAAACGTGCAGAATGTGCGCAACTTTCGGCTATTCCGCATCCGGCAGAATACGACAAATATTTCAATCTGTAATCAAAAACAGGCATATTTCCAAGGAATATGCCTGTTTTTTGTAAAAGAAAACCGCTTGAAAAGTCGCGTGGTTCAAAAGAGCTTTAGCGATGAATAGAAATCGTAGAAATGAAAGGCAAATTAGGGGTGGGCTATAACTTTTTGCATGGCTGGCAGGCCAATAAGAACTCGACCCGCCAACGCAATTCAAATTGCGGGCGGGTACCCCGGAACCTTGTTGTTTACACAATAAAAAGCGCACCCCAGCGCAGCCAGTTTCGTATAGGGCTATGCCCGAAAATGAAAAATCCCCCGCTATGCGGGGGATTTTTATTGCCCAATGTATTCGGTGGGGGTTATTTGTCGTTTGGTTTTAAAAACTTTCGTAAAATATACAGCGTCGGTGCCTGCATCCCGAAAATGAGGTGTTCAAACCTAATTTCCCCTCCGTTGCAAGCGTTGGAAAATGCTATTTTTGTGACTTGTTTTCACTTCCGTGCAAGGCCAATAGTTTGTGTTTTTCGTCCCATAATGATTTGGATAAGTCCACATAATATTTGTGCGGGTTTTCAAACCGCAACACTTCATCCCACAAGGTGTTCAACTGTTCGCGGCAATAGTCGCGGATTTCCGAAACGGTGGGGGAGTTGTAAATGCATTCTCCTTTTTGGAAAATTTGTTGATGCAAGGGCTTTGCTACAAAGTTTTCAATCGTTTTGCGTTTCCAAACGTGTTCAGGGTCGAAAATTTCATAAGGTTTGCTGTCGTCAATGATTTCATCGTGTAATGTAATCATGTCTGCAATGGCTTTGCCGCTGGTAC
>JAZNRV010000054.1:0-5499 GCA_045590855.1 Acutalibacteraceae bacterium
AGAGTTAATATCGACTACCCCTCCGCCTTTTGCCTACGGCAAAATCCACCTCCCCTGACAAGGGGAGGTTTTTCTCATGCTAAAGCTTTTTATCTTCCCCCAGTAGAACTGGGGGTTTATTTCCACGCCTAAAGGCACCAATCAAAGCAAGCCCCTGCCCAAGCAGGAGGCTTGCTTTCTTAATATAAAATGGTTGCTTTTTTGGTAAAGGGTGTACTATAATAAACGTATCAAAAACTCAAGGAGAAACTATGCGTGAAATTAGTGCTGCACTCATCACCGAAACGGTGAAAAAACTGTGCATCGAAGCCAATTGCCATTTGGGTAGCGACATTAAAAACTGCATTGCGCGTTGTGCCGCCGCAGAACCGTGGCCACCGGCAAAAGAAATATTGGAACGAATTGTCGAAAACTATCAAATTGCCGACAAGTGTGAACAACCGGTGTGTCAAGATACCGGTGTCGCGTGTGTGTTTTTGAAGATAGGTCAAGACGTTCATGTGAACGGCGATATCACCGAAGCGGTCAACGAAGGCGTCCGAAAAGGCTATGCCCAAGGGTTTCTTCGAAAAAGTGTTGTCAAAGACCCGCTCGACCGTGTCAACACCGGCGACAATACGCCCGCTATGCTGTATGTTGAACTTGTCAGCGGTGAAACCATCGAAATCACCGTAGCCCCCAAAGGATTCGGCAGCGAAAACATGAGCCAAATTGCCATGCTCAGTCCGTCGGACGGATTGCAAGGCGTGAAAAATTTTGTCAAGCAAGTGGTGGAACAAGCAGGTCCCAACCCGTGCCCGCCCATTGTGGTCGGCGTGGGTATCGGCGGTACGTTTGATAAAGCGGCATACCTTGCCAAAAAGGCATTGCTGCGCCCTGTTGACCAACCCAACGCGCATCCTTTTTATGCCGCTTTGGAACAAGAATTGTTGGATGAAATCAATGCTCTTGGCATCGGCCCGCAAGGCTTTGGCGGCAAAACCACGGCACTTGCCGTGAATATTGAACAGTACCCCACGCACATTGCAGGTTTGCCCGTGGCGGTAAACATCAACTGCCACGTTACCCGCCACAAAACGGAGGTGCTGTAATGCCGATTTCGATTCACACACCGCTGAGCAGGCAACAAGCCAAGCAATTAA
This sequence comes from Acutalibacteraceae bacterium, assembly GCA_045590855.1. Classification (GTDB taxonomy): domain Bacteria; phylum Bacillota; class Clostridia; order Oscillospirales; family Acutalibacteraceae; genus RGIG3009. The sequence goes on from JAZNRV010000054.1 coordinate 1,143, forward strand.
AAGCGGGGGACAGTTGCTTGCTTTCCGGCACCATTTACACGGCACGCGATGCCGCCCACAAACGTCTTTGCGAGTTGTTGGCAGCGGGCAAACCGTTGCCGATTGATATTACCGACAGTATTTTTTATTTTGTCGGTCCCACACCCGCCAAAGCGGGACAAGCCATCGGCTCGGCAGGACCGACAACGTCGTACCGTATGGATGCGTACAGCCCCGCACTGATTGCCCAAGGACAAATCGGCATGATAGGCAAAGGCAAACGCAGTTTTGCCGTCATCGAGGCAATGAAGCAGTACGGCGCCGTATATTTCGGTGCCATCGGCGGTTGCGGTGCGTTGCTCAGCCAATGCGTCAAAAAAGCCGAAGTGGTCGCTTATGAAGACTTGGGTGCAGAGGCGATTTATCAATTGGAAGTGCAAAATTTCCCCGTTGTGGTTGTGATTGACAGCAACGGTAACAATCTTTACGAAAGCGGACGTGCCGACTATTTGGCACTGTCAGAAGGGGAAACGGTATAAAGTAGAAAACTTGGTCGACATCAAAAGAACACGCGGAGTACGCCACGCACCGTTAAGACAGTTTTGGCATCATCGATGGTGCAAGCGACTATGTCTGCATACAAGAAGAAAACAAAATCACTTAACGTTTGGAACAAAATGACGTTGCTTTGGTAGCGGAGTTTACGTTGCTTGAAAACGGTGTGGTTATCCGCCGTGACCGCTTGGAAAACCTCGGTTTTGAAGCGTTTATGATTGATGCGGGTTGGTTTGGCGACGGTGACGGTTGGTGGAGTTCCGTAGGCGACTGGGAGGAAAACACTGTCGGCGGTCCCAAAGGCAGACTCGTTGAAATTTCCAACCGTGTACGCGAACGCGGCATGGTATTTGGTTTGTGGTTTGAACCGGAACGTGCCTATTCCAAAAGCAAAGCGGTAACGGCGCATCCGGAATACTATATCAACAAAGCCTTTTTGGATTTTTCCAATCCCGAAGCTGTTCAATACATGGCGGATGTCATTTCCAAGCAAATCGAAAAATACAATATCGGTTGGCTAAAATTTGATTTTAACGATTCGATAACATTTGACCCTTCGGGCAATGCCTTTTACCGTTACTTGTTGGGACAAAGACAATTTGTGCAAGCGTTGCAACAACGCTTTTTTGATTTGTATCTTACCAACTGTGCGGTCGGCGGTTTCCGCATGGATTTAAACCAAGGCAGTATGTTCGATAGCTTTTAGTTCTCCGACAACCAAGGTCCGTTTGGCGGATTGCGTATTATCAAAGATACTTTCAAACGTATGCCGCCCGCTTTGATTGAACGGTGGAACGTGCAAAAATATTTTGAGGGTTTCCCCAAAATACGGACAAACCGAACCGATTGGCATGATGCTCAGTTGCAACGATGCCACGTGGGAAGACATTGTCAAAGTAGACGACACCTTCACCGAAAACTTCTTAACCACCGGTTCGCTGGGCTTTTCTTGCGATATTGCCGCTTTCCCGCAACAGTACAAAGAGTATTGGAAATCCCGTATTGCGCAGTACAAACAAGAACGCGATTTTTATATGAACGCTACCGCACGTATCTTGGTGGATGCCAACGACATCGTGACTATCCAATATGCCGATGTCGATTTAAAACGGGTGGTGTTGCATCTGCTTACCACCACCACCTACGCCCGCGAATTGGTACTGTATCCTGTTGTAAACGAACAAGCGCGGTATCAACTGGATGGAGTGGTTCAAGAGGGTAAAGAACTTGCCGCAAACGGCATACGCGTAGACGAACTCAAAAAGAACTCTTGCCGCAAAATCGAACTTTTGCAACAATAACTTCAAAAAAACAGCCAACACGTGTTGGCTGTTTTTGCGTATTGACACACTTTTTTCTTTGTACTATAATAACTTGTCTTTAAAAAATCTAGGATGTAAATCGGTGATGTTTTTGAAAGTACTACGATTCGTAAAGAAAAATGCGGTGTTTTGTATTGCGGCATTCGCGGCAATCATTACTTGCTTTTTGGTATCGCCCGATGCGGAATATTTGTGATATTTTGATTGGAAAACGCTTTCTTGTCTCTTTTTAACACTGGCAGTGGTTTGTGCATTGCGGAACATCAAGTTTTTTACCATTCTCGCGCGCAAACTGGTGACCTTGGCGGGGAATATGCGTGCTTTGTTTTTGTTGCTGATAATCATTACTTTTGTGGGGTCTATGATTATTGCTAACGACATGGCACTTATCACGTTTTTACCGCTTGGCTACTTTGCGCTTTCGGTGATAAAGCAAGAAAAATACATGGCATATCTGTTCGTGCTGCAAAACATATCGGCAAACCTGGGTGGCATGCTCACACCGTTCGGTAATCCGCAAAATTTGTACTTGTACTCTTTTTTAACATCCCCACGGGCGAATTTTGCACGATTATGTTGCCGTCTTTTCTGCTGGCGATTTCGCTGTTGGCGATGGGGTGCATCCCTGTAAAACCTATCCGCTTTGCCATTGACGAAGAATTCGGCGAAAAATTGGATATGAAGAAAACTGTGTTGTACCTTGTTTTGTTTGCGGCTTCGATTCTGATTGTTTTTAGAATTATTCCCTTTGTAGCGGGCTTGATTGTTATTCCTGTTATCCTTTTCTTTGTTGACCGCGATTCTTTGCTTATGGTGGATTATGCTTTACTTGGCACGTTTTTCTTTTTCTTCATATTTGCCGGCAACTTAGCAAGAATGGATGCGGTTAATACTCTTATTTCCTCTTTGCTTCAAAAAGATACGTTGCTGGTCTCGGTGCTGTCGTGTCAATTCATCAGTAACGTACCGTCGGCAATTTTGCTTTCCCGCTTTACAAACGATTACGCTGCTTTGTTGCTTGGGGTCAACATCGGCGGTACGGGAACGCTGATTGCTTCGCTGGCCAGTTTGATAACCTTTAACGAATTTAAATTGTTGCATCCCGAACAAACCAAAAAATATCTTGCTCTTTTCACGGCGGTGAATGTGGCGTTCCTTGTCATTATGACAGTTTTCGCCAAACTGTTTTTATAAAAACCAACAAAACAGCGGAGTGAACTTCACTCCGCTGTTCTTGTCAAATTATGCAAATAACAGAAATTTTTCGACAAATTTCTCTACTTTTTTTACAGGTTGAATAATTTTTTTAAAAAAACTGTTGACTTTTATAAAGGGTTGCGCTATACTGTACACTAGTTGCGAGTTATGCGCTGTGATAACGGTTGGGGTGATAGGCGTTGTATGATGTTTCGGCACAAACTTTTCCTGACCCTGTAACCGATGACGAACTGGTTTTTACCGCGCGTGAAAATAATCACGAAGCATTTTCCCAATTGGTGTCGCGTTTTTCGCCGGTTTTGCAACAGTTGTCGCAAAAATACCGTCAATACGGTGCCGAACCGGAAGACTTGGTCCAAGAGGGTTTGTTGGGGTTACTGTCAGCGGTGCAAACATACCACAGCGGCGGTGGTGCCACGTTTCGAACCTATGCAAGCGTGTGTATACGCAACCGTATGCTTTCGGTGGTGCGGCGCTTATCGGGTGCCGATGTCCGGCAAGATGTTTTGTCAGAGCAAGAGGGACAGATGGATTCTTTCCCCGAACTGACGGCAGAAGAACCGGAAGCAGTGTTGATTCGCCGTGAAGAGTGGCAATTGCTACAAAAAGAATTGCAAGAGCAATTAACGGAGTTGGAATATCAAGTGCTGATGTTGCATATCGGTGCCTATTCCTATCGTGAAATTGCCGCCAAACTGTCCATTAGCGAAAAAGCAGTGGACAACGCTTTGCAACGTGTTCGTCGCAAGGTGGTAAAATAAGTTTGCAAACGGCTTTGCCGTTTACAGATATGCCCGGGTAGCTTAAGTCAGAGCGTTGTTTTTCAAAGGTGTCGGTCCGAATCCGTCGCAGGGCAAAATAATCATTATATCTTAAAGCGAGGTAAAACAAATGTACGAAGACAAGACTTTGGTCTGCAAGGAATGCGGCGCAGAATTTGTGTTCACTGCCGGTGAACAAGAATTTTATGCGGAAAAAGGCTTTGTGAATGAGCCGCAACGCTGCAAGGCTTGCCGCGACGCTCGTAAGAACGCAGCGAAACCCGAAAGAGAAATGCACGATGCTATTTGCGCTAACTGCGGCAAAGAAGCCAAAGTGCCTTTCAAACCGCGTGAAGACCGCCCTGTGTATTGCAGCGAATGCTTTGCGAGCATGAGAGGCGAGAACTAATTCTTTTTAAGATTTAGTCAGTCGAAGTAAGCAGACCGAATTTTCGGTCTGCTTTTCTTTTTAAATTTCAGCAAACAAGACTAGGAAAAACACACCATTTTCGGCCTTTTTTT
>JAZNRV010000055.1:0-5901 GCA_045590855.1 Acutalibacteraceae bacterium
ATATTTTTCCATCAGTTCTTCGCTGGTTTCTGCCACCGCTTCATGAATCGCCGTGCGCAAGCCTTCCAAACGATGCCCCATATCCGGTAACGGACATTCCACCGCTTTGCCGTCCACATACTTGTACGCTTTGTATTCCAAAATATTAACATAGCAAACCACTTTGTGGTCTTCCACATAAGGCACAACCAACGGACACACCGACGGACCGACTTTGATTTTCAGTTCCTCAAACACTTTGTAAAAATCCGCATGTTCGCTATCCATCTTATTCACAAAAAGTATTTGAGCAATTCCTTTTTTGCGAGCCGCTTTGAGTGCCTTTTGTGCACCGACGGTCACGCCGCTTTTGCCCGAAATCACCACCACGGCACTTCCCGCCGCACGAATACCCTCGCTCATGCCACCGGCAAAATCAAAAGAACCGGGCGTATCCAGCAAATTAATTTTCGTATCCTTCCATTCCACCGGTAACAACGACAAGGAAATCGAAACTTTACGTTTGATTTCTTCCGCATCGAAATCACAAATTGTATTACCGTCTGCCACTTTTCCCAAACGGTCTGTCAAACCGGTTGTAAAAGCAATAGCCTCTGCCAAAGAAGTTTTGCCCGAGCCTGCATGACCGACCAAGGCAACATTGCGAATATACTTTGCCACATACTGTTTCAAAACGATTTCCCCTTTCCGGATGTCATTCGACCAAAACCAACGTTTTTGAGCAAAATTAAACAAAATCTTTTTACAAGTGATATTGTTCTTTGATAATTATAACCTATTCCTTTGGAATTTTCAACCATTATTTGTAAAAAAAATCAAAAAACAAAGCGAATTCTCTTCGAGAATCCGCTTTGTAAGAAAAATTATTTATCTCGTTCAACGACGTGACGCCAAAAGCGATAAACCGCCGGTAACGGCCAAGGCGATAACCAACAATTCCAACGCATATAGGGGCGATACCATCACCCCGCCAAAAAGCGCCAAACCGCCAACGGCAACCAGTGCCGCCAAGCCGACGACCGCCTGCAAGACGGTAAAAAGGCGAACGCCCTTGCGCACGGAACAGCAATGTGATATTGCTTTGAGAATGCCTTTTACGCCGCCAAAAGAAACAATGCTTGCCGATTCTTCGGTACTTACGCCGCTTGTCAACGATTCATACGAACGACCCGCCGGTGCGCCTAACAACTCTACATAAAAACCGTCCAAGTCAAAAACCGAGGCAACCAACTGTTCGGTAACGTTGGGGTCACATGTGCGTATCAACAATGTAACGTGGTTGTTGGCAACGTCGGTCAGCACACGTTTGACCGTTTCGTCCGCTTTGTAACTCACCACAAACATGGCCGACAGTTCACCGGCAATGGATAAGTACACCAGTTGTCTGCCGTCTTTGGCATAGCGTTCCTCGTAGTCTTTTGAGGGAATATAAACACCATGATTATCCAACAAGCGGCGATTGCCGATCAACACGCGACGTCCGCTCACCCAACCGGACAGCCCCATATCTTGTTCATAAACCAACGTATCTACTTCGTGCAACATGTCCACTTTATTCAAAATCATGCGACGGAAAACATGTGACAACGGACCGCCGGCACGAATCGATACAGATGCAGCATCCAAAATCGCTTCGTCGATTCGCGTGCCGGAAAAGGTTTTAATGCCGTGCATCAGCACGCTGTTTTCCGGGAACAAATCCACCGCATCAATTGCCACCGCATGAACCGACCCGTAATTGCGCACAACATCATGTCCCATGACTGCCACTCCTTGCTTTTGCAATTTGAGTGACATTGCGGAAATGGCGGATTGCAAGAAGAAAAGCATAAGAATTGGCATGGAAACACAAACCATCAAGCAAAACAGGGTAATGGCAAAAAGCCAAGACGGCAATCCGTTAACCAGCAAATAGATAACGGAAATGGTTGCTGCCAACGACAAGGAAAGCGGTAAATACCATTTCATCCACCCGCTGTTGGAAACGGAATCCTGCATATTCTTAAAAAAGTCGGACACAAAATCCGTTTTGCGAGAATACGCAACGTGCGGAACGCCCAACGCTACTGCGGGACGACCGATTTCTTCCGCCAGTAAAGCATCGTCAATGCATTTTGCCACCAACTTTTCACCGCGAACGGCTGCCGCAGAAAAGTTGCGACAAGTTCTGTCACACGCCAAACAACGGCAAAGTTGCAACAGCAATAACGAAAAGCCGGAAAGAGCCGTCAAAAGCGGCGAAGTTTTATCGGCAACACCGGAAGTGTTAAAAAATTGCAACGCTGTGTGCAACAAGGTTGTCGCGGCCGCCAAGGCGATGCCGCTCTCCACCGATACTTTCCGCGAAAACAGTTTGACAAAACCGCTTTTGAGCAAAGGGAAATTGATAGCGCACAAAGCAACAAATAAAATGGATTGAATCAGCAAATACGAAACCGGTTCCACCGTAACGCCCGGCAAAGCCGACGAAATAACAGCCGAAACAAACAAAATAACTTCCGCAACTGCTGCAAGCAATAACATAGAAAAAGAACGACGGCGTTTGTTTACCAAATTTTTACGAATGTCGGCAACTTGCTCGTAATTTGTAAGTTCTTCGTCAACCACCGATTCTTCCGTTGTCGGTTGTTCTGCTTCTTCAACAACTTCTTCGTCGGCGGAAAGTTCCCGTTCGTCGGCTTGTGCCGCTTCCTTTTCGTGTTGTTCACGCCGCTGCGAAAAATCTTGAATTTTTTCTTTACGCAAACGCAAAAGTGCCGCTGTTTCATCTTCGTCGGCCGCAGCAGCCGTCGGCTGTGCGTCAAACCCGTCTAATTGCAACTGAGTGATCGGCAGATTTTCTCGCTCGTCTTGTTCCTTGGTGTCGTCCATTTCGATAATCTTGGTATCGTGCGACACCGAAATTTCGCAAGTATCCTCGAACGGTTCTTCGTCCGCCACTTTTAAAATTTCCACTTCCGCTTTGGTTTGTCCCGAAACAGGACTTTCAATCAAAAAGCGCGGTTCTTCTTTTGCTTCTTTGCGTCGACGAAATAACCCGCCTTTTTTCTTTTTCAGCGGTTCTTCGTCCGGAATTTCAAATTCCGGCTCCACCGCCAACACCGAAGGGAATTCCGTCGTTGTTGTCTGCTCTTCGGAATTTTCCAATTCGTTGATTTGGGCATCCTTATTTTCTTTCATGATTTCGCCCCTCCTATTTGTGAAGGTCCAGCCGTTGCCGAACCACTTCATACATCATAACACCGCATGCCACCGATGCGTTCAAAGAATTTATTTTGCCCTGCATCGGCAACGAAATAATACCGTCGCATTGTTCTTTGACCAAGCGCGTCATACCATGCCCTTCCGAACCAACCACCAAGGCAATCGGACCGGACAAATCGGTTTGGCACCATGAAGTGCCGTCCATATCCAAGCCATACACCCAAAGCCCCCGTTTTTTGAGTTGTTTTAGGGTGTCGGTAATATTTGATACGCGCACCACCGGCATATATTCCACCGCACCTGCCGACGTTTTATAAACCGTGGAGGTCAAACCAACGGCACGACGTTTGGGAATGATAATGCCATGGCAACCCGCTGCTTCTGCACTGCGGATAACCGCGCCCAAATTGTGCGCATCTTCCAGTTCGTCACACACAATCACAAACGGTGGCTGACCCGCTTTTTCGGCTTTTTCAAAAACATCTTCCAAAGAAGCATATTCCTTACATGCCGCAAATGCCATCACACCTTGATGATTGTTGCCGCCCAGGGAATTGAGTTTGCGAACATCGGTTTCTTTAATGGGAATACCGTTTTCACGACACAGTGCACAAATTACGCCCACGCTGCCGCCGCGTTCACCTTTGGCAATCCAAACACTATCCAAGCTGCGTCCGGAACGAAGAGCTTCCAGCACTGCGTTCCGGCCAATGATACAATCTTCTGCTAAACGGCGTTCTGCCGAAAGCGGTTGCTCCATCGTTTTAAAACCTCACAATTTCCCAATATAGAGTCATTGTAACACATCTTTTTAAAAAAAGAAAGGGTTTGTTTTTATCTTGGTAATATTTTTTTAAAACTGGACATAACCTGCTTTTTATGCTACACTTTGTTCGAAAAGGAGCGTTTGTTTATGAATATCGCTGTTATCACCGGTGCTTCATCAGGATTAGGAATGGAATATGCCAAGCAAGTGGCCTTGTTATCGGATATAGAAGAAATTTGGCTGATTGCTCGCAGTACGGAAAAACTGGAACAATTAGCCTATTCCCTATCGGGTAAAAAGTGCCGCGCGCTTACATGGGATTTACAAAAAGAAGAAAGTTTTACAGAATATCGACAATTGTTAGAAAAAGAACAAGCAACCGTTCGTCTGCTGATAAACAATGCCGGTTTCGGCAAACTGGGGAATATTGAACAACTCAGTCCCGAAGAACAAGCCGGCATGGTAGAATTAAACTGCCGCGCTTTGACAGTGTTCACAGCACTGACTTTGCCGTATATGGTACGGGGAAGCGGTATTCTTAACGTTTCTTCCATCGCCTCTTTTGCACCCACACCGCGCATGACGGTTTATTCCGCCACCAAAGCGTACGTTTCCGCCTTTTCCAAAGGATTACGCGAAGAATTACGCACGCGCGGCATTGGCGTTCTCACCGTATGCCCCGGCCCCATGGCAACACCGTTTTTGGAAACCGCCAAAATCATTGGTGCCGGCTCACCCGCTTTTGAAAACCTCCCTTACTGTCAACCAAAGCAAGTCGCCGCGCGTTCGTTAAAACGCTTACTGCATGGAAAAGGATGGTATACCAATCGTTTCCTTTACAAACTTTATCGTGTGTTAGCCAAACTGTTGCCGCACAACATCGTTATGAAATTCAGCAAAACCTAAAAAACAACGCTGTGACGAAAGTCACAGCGTTGTTTTTCGCCCTTCTGACCGACCGTTATCAACGGGTTCCGAGGGCAGGTTATTTTTTTGTGGTAGTAGTGGTTGACACTGTCACGGTTTCACCTTGTAACAACGTAAGCGGGTCCAAATAATTTCCATTCACCAAAATTTCCAAATGAATATGAGCGGCATCTTTAATTTCCGACGGAACAGAGGTCACTTTGCCAATGACATCTCCGGCTTTTGCGGTGTCGCCCACTTTAATCCCCTGTGCAACCACACCGCAATAGCGAGAAATCCGTTTGTTACCATGGTCAATTTCGATAACATCGCCCCAAAGCGTATCTTTGGTGATGCTTTTTATCGTTCCGTCCGCCACGGCTTTTACCGCTTGGTTTTCTTCTGCTTCAAAGTCCACACCGTTGTGAGTACGCCATTCGCCAAGTGTTTCGGAATATTGATGCGTTTCGCTGTAAGAACGCAACACTCGATTCGAAACGGGCAACACAAACAACTCTTTCGGTTGTGACGTCGTCGGCAACGTTGTCGGCAACGTCGTAACTGTGGTGCGGTCATCGGGGATATCGGTAGCCGGAATAACCACTTGTTGCACCGCAGAGGTTGTGGTATACACCGTACTGTTTGTTGTGCTTTGCGGTGTTTCGGGTATGTCTTTTGGCAAAGTACCGACAACGGTGGTCACAACAGCGCCGCAAACCGCTATCATACAAGCCGCCAACACCCAATAAAAAACTTTGGGACTTTTCTTTTCTTCGGTTTCCGGTTCAAAATCTTGGTAATTCATTTTGATTCCTCCTTGTTGCTTATAGTTTTTTACAGCAACAAGGACTTTATACAAAAATATTGAAAAGACTTTATTTGTTCACATTTTTATGATAAAATCTTAAGAATACTTTTTATTTTTAATGAGGTTCTCATATGAAATCTTCTTGTTTTTCAAAAATTTGTTTTAAAATTGTGCGGTATCTTGTCAAACTTTTTTATCCAAAAATGACCGTGGAAGG
>JAZNRV010000056.1:0-1967 GCA_045590855.1 Acutalibacteraceae bacterium
ACCACACTGACGGTGCTCGAAAGCAACAATAAGAACAACGGTACGCAAACGTTCGTTCGTGTTTCTGACGAAATTTTGGAAGCACCGCAACTGGCATTAAACGGCGGTTTCAACAATTTAGTATTCAGTGACGATTTCGACACTGCTAACGTCGATACCAAGTTCACCGGTAACTATGGTTACAAATGGTACCTCACCGACTTGAACGGTATGGCGGGTGACGAAACAGACTACCGTTTAACCGGTAACAGTACCATCGTGCTCGAAGGCAAAAACATGAACTATAACTGGTTGCTTTGCAGCATGGATGCCAAAACCGGTGCCGGTTGGTTGGGCTTCACACACGGTTATTTGGAATTCCGCACACGCTTTAACCACAATCCCGACCCCGATGCAAAAGAGGGTGTCAGTGGACCCGCTATTTGGTCCTTCCCGCCCGAAGTCGTTGCATCTAAGGTTTATCAGCGCGGCGAAGTCCACGTCGAAATGGACTGGATGGAATACTGGGGCGACGAATTTGGTGAATCGCATTGGACCGTTACCATGCACGAACAAGGCAATAACGGTAAACAATGGATGGTTAACCATGGTTCAAGCTCTATTAAAGGTTCCGAAAACGATATCGGTGACGGCGAATGGCATACTATTGGTTACCGTTGGGAAAAAGGTATTGTGATTACCTACCTCGACGGCAGAGAGATTACTCGCCAAACATGGGGCAAAGACGGTGGTGACCCGCCATTGAACTGCCTAGCCGGTGAATTCCGCGAAAATGCGATGATGCAAATGGATAACCAAACCAACACGCTGATTCTTGCCGGTACCAAAGGCTGGCCGCTCGAAATCGATTACATCCGCGTATGGCAATCCGACGGTACGGTGGATGCTAAACCGGTGATTGATACCACTTTCTTGGATGAATATCTGAGCGATGAAAACGGCGACTACTTCTTGGAAGTTACCGCCGACAACTACGAAGCCATCATCGACGCCGTGGACGCTTGGCTCGAACTCGATGATGCTCAACAAAATGCCATCAACGCTTTGTTGGTCGAAAAAGGCGGCAAAGAATACGGCGACTTGTTGTTCGAAGCACAAACCTTGCTCAACACCGTTGAAATGTTTGTTTCTCTCTACGCATGTGACGAATCCGGCGAACCGTATACGACCGTAGACGAAACCAACTACGACTGGATTCTCCTTTCGGTTGATGAATGGAACGCTTTCACCGCTGTGGAACGCGAAGCCATCAACAACAAAGTGCTTGCAATGTGCGGCATGACGTTTGACGAAATGCTCGACCAAGCAGCAGCGTTTGGCGAAGGCGAAACGGATGAACCGATGGACGAAGACACCTTCATAGATGAAGTGGTCACCGACGAAAACGGCGACATTATTACCGACGTGACAATTGATAACATCCAAAACATTTTGGATGCGGAAGACGATTGGGAAAACTTCACCGACGAGCAAAAAGAAGCTATCAACAACATGCTCAAAGAAAACGGCGGCAAAACGTTTGAAGAATTGTTGGCCGAAGCCAAAGCCGCAAACGAAGCAGCAGAAGAATTTGTTTCGCTGTATGCTTTGGACGAAGAAGGCAACGCTTTCTTGGCAGTGGACGAAACCAACTACGAACAAATCCTTGCAGCCAAAGAAACATGGGATGCTCTGAGCGATTTGGAACGCGCCCTCGTCAACAAAAAAGTCAAAGCCCTGTGCGGACAGACGTTCGAAGAACTGTATGCCGCGGCACTGGAATTTGGCAAAGAGTTTGGTGAATCGGAAGTTCCGAGTCCGGAAGACGGCGTACCGTTCCCGACGGTGGCTGTGGTTGGATTGTTCCTTGGCGGTGCGGCCATGATTGCCGGCAAAAAACGCCGCGACGAAGAACAAGCATAAACCAAGTCCCCAGCAGGTAACAAAAGGACCCGCCCTGTGCAAAATTTGCACAGGGCCGGTTTTTA
>JAZNRV010000057.1:0-4706 GCA_045590855.1 Acutalibacteraceae bacterium
GTGTTAACGTGAGCGGAAATAACCAATTCGCCCTCTTCAGCGAGCCACGGGTCGTTCGGGTCGGTGGTGAGTGCCACCATTTCACCGGCCCCAATGCCGCCCTTGTGAACAAAAGTACGAATGGTTTTGGTGTTCACACGAATTTCCACCACAATATCGCGGTTGGCTTTGCTGGCTTCGGTACCGACGTTACCGATAACCACGGTAAAGTCAAGCGGCGTGCCGGGTTTCATTTGTGTTTCACCACCGCTCCAGATAACATCCGAAACAATCAAGTCGGCTTCGGAGTAACCTTCGGTGATGGACACGTTATCCAAGTAAAGCAATGTACCGGAACCGCTGGTCGCCATTTCAAACGTCAGCGGCGAACCGTCGTAGGTGTCGGGCACAACAAATTCAAACGAACTGTCTTTCCAGCCTGCTATCGTGGGAATTTGACTGCTATAAAGCGGTGTTGCTACACCGTCTTGTTTGATTTTGAGCGTGGCACCCAAAGAACCAAACGAATTAGAACGCAACCGTAAAATATATACCGCTCCCGCTTTCAAACCGGTAACGGTTTGTGTTGCTGTCGAACCGTCGCTAAACACCAGTGCGTTACTGTTGTTAATACCAACATTCGGTTGAACTGTTGCGCTTGTCAAGGTCCATGAGGTGTCACCCGTAACATCAAAGCTACCGTTTTTAATAATAGCCTCGACGCCTTCCACCGTTACGGTTGCGGTGCCTTTCACAGAACCCGTGGAGGTCGGAACAGAAGCCGTGGAGGTCGGAACAGAAGCCGTGATAGTTGCTGTACCGCCACCAACTGCGAAAAGGGTACCGTTATCTATGGTCACAACATCAGGATTGCTGGAAGTCCAGGTCATGAAGTTGGTGTTGGCATTGGACGGGTCAACACCAAACATGTAAGTCAACGATTGACCGGGAGTAAGCGTAACTTCGGGCGGATTCAAAGCTAGCGATTGCGCATCTACGCCGGAATCGTACAAACGAACATCCATGCTATCAATAATGACTTGTTCCCATTCCTCTGTGGGGGAATCGGAAAGAATAGATATTTGATAGCCGCTGGGCAACCAGTTGGATGCTACGGTAAAGATTTTTTCTACGGTTACCCATTTGCCTTCAGTATTTTCCAAAAAGACCGCAGGGCCAAAATTCGTCCAAACACGTTGATTTTGCTTGGAAGTCGTTTGAGACTTATATCGAACGGTAAATTTGTAAACGTTGTTGGGAATCAACACCATATTCAAGCTGTTGTAGTAAACTTGTTGCTTGCCAAGGAGTTGCAAACCGTTACTGCCGTTTTCACCAATACCTTCGCGGATGGAGAATTGGCTGGTTTTTAAGGGGTCTTTGGTGCTCCACCAAGGTTCCGTTTCGGTATCGGTGAAGTTACCATTGCGCAAAATCGGAGCATAGTAATCGACCTTGAAGTCGATAGATGCAGGTGCAAAACCGGCAACGGTAGCAGTAATGGTGGCATTGCCTTCCTTGTTTGCCGTAATTACACCGGCGTTTGTAACGGAAATGACCGCTTCATCAGTCGTTGTCCACACCACCGATTCTTCAATAAACGAATCGGACGGAATCGGTTTTGCCGTCAGTTGCAAGCTGTTTCCGGGGGCGATTTCGTTAGAATCTGCCGTCAAGGAGATGCCTGTCAAAGCGGGAACTTTTACCAACGAGATATCGTCAACAAATGTATCACCATATTGGTTGGCAACAAAGCTGAGCACGTCTGTTAATGTGCCCTGGGTCTTTGTGCGGAAACGGAACGTTACGGTATTCCATTTATTTTCATCGTCAGTAGTAGTACGTACTGCTGTACCGGACGGATAGAACTTGAACACAGCATTTTCATTTACGTTAACGGTTGCTGAAAAACCTTTAGCGCGTAACGTGAGCCAATATAACTGGTCGGGTTCTAAGGTAAGACCGGTGTAAGCAGCGGTCGTTTGACCGGCTTTGAGTACCAAATACTTGTTGCCGTCTACGAGCGGGTCATCTACCACTTCGGCAGCCGTGCCATTGACCAACGATGCCCAGTTATCCGGCAAGGTGGCGTCTTGGAAGTCACCGCCGATAATCAATTCGCCATAGGCGCTGACTTTTACGGTGCAAGAAGCAGAAAGGGTGCCATTGGTGCAAGTGATGGTAGCCGTACCATCTGCCACAGCCGTGACAACGCCGTTATTAACGGTTGCCACAGCGTTGTCGGAACTGCTCCAAGTGAGCGTACCGGGGATGGTAGTGCCATACGGAGTAGAAACCGTAATCAACGTATCGGTCGCACCGGGGATGAGGGTCAAAGCCGTTTTGGAAAGGACAAACGATTCTGCTTTTTCCACAACCGTTATCACACAAGTGGCTTTCACTTCATCTGAAGATTTGAGCGTAATGGTGGTTTTGCCCGCTGCGCGCGTGGTAACTTTTCCGTTTTGGTCAACGGTTGCCACACTTTCGTTAGAGGAAGACCATTGCAAGGTGCTCAAATCGGCATTTTGCGGGGTGGTGGTGTAGTTCATTTGCGTGGTCACACCCACACCATAAGTTGCCGTTTCGTTAAGCATGGTAAGACCGATGATGGTTTGCGGGGCTTGTTTTTGGAGTTTGAGGTCGTCAAACATACAAGTGCCAACACCAAAGTTACCAAAACTTAAAATACTACCCGTACCTCCGGGAGCATTACCCTTGGTTTTGAACACCAACTCAAATTCTTTCCATTCATCTTTGCTTTGGCCCAAATAGTTCCATGCTGCCGTACCGGAAGTGGTGGTATGTTCAACATACGTAGCAGACAAACCAATAGCCGGTTTGTCGTTACCTTTAATTTTACCGGTTAAGATGTAGGTTGTTCTCGGTTCTAAATTGAGCAATTCATAGCTACCTACATATTGATAGAAACCGGAAGCCGGGTTCGGGTTGGGTTTGAAGGTCAATACGTGGTTGTTCGGGTTATCGGGGTCAACAATGATGCTGCCGCCGGCTTTGCCGTCAGGATCCAAGACGGTGGTCCAATGTCCCAAATCGGTATCATCTTCAAAGTTACCACCTGCCAACATATTGCCGTCTTCGGTAACAATAACGGTAACGCTGTCTTTAATTGAGGCATTGATGGCACTGGTAGCAGTAATAACCGCTGTGCCTACCGATATGCCTTTGATAACACCGTCTTCTACCGTGACAACCGCCGGGTTGCTGGAAGTCCAGTTCAAGTTGCCATAGTAGGTGCCTGCGGGAGAAGCGTTCACCGTTAATTGGTGCATACCCTCAGGACCAAAGGTGTAAGTGCTATCGGTAATGTCAATCGCCGTACACGGTTGCATCACTTTGATGGCATAGGTTGCTTTGACACCGGCAGGATTTTGAACGGTAATGGTGGTTTCGCCAACCTTCAATGCCGTGACATCTGCGGTGTACGTACCGGTTTTGGAAACCGTTGCAACCGCCGGGTCGCTGGAAGTCCAAGTGAGTTCACCAACCACCACGTCAGGGTAATTCGGTGTGATAGCGGTCGTTAAACCAAGTGCTCCATCACCCAAAGCTATAATATTTGCGTCATTTGCTGCCGAAACCGTGAGAGATTCCACTGTAGGCGGTACGCGTTTGACGAATTTAATATCGTCGTAATAGCCTTCGGTTTCGCCAAAGTTTTCGAGAGTTATGGTGTAATTTGCCGAGACCGCGCTCAACTGGAAGGTTACTTCAAAATAAGACCATTCCGTGCCGTCGGTACCGATGGTGGGGGTAATCCATTGCGAAGCCGAACCGGAAATATATTTGTCATCCACGGCTCTATTGATATATAATTCCGCACCGGTTCTTGCGCGGGTAGATGCCGCACCTTTCACACGACCGGAAATGGTGTATATGTCGTTTTTCTTTAACAAATTGTCGCCATTGATAAATTGTAAATATACGCTCGCTTTGGAATTTAACTTGAGAACACTGTTAGAGGGGTCGTCAGGGTCAAGCACATAGCCACCGTCAACTGCTGCGTCATAACTACCCAAAACGGCGGTATCGGTTTCGCCCTCAAAGTCACCGCCGATAAAACGGTTACCATATTCGTTAACCGTTACGGTGCAGGTAACTGTCAAAGCAGGATTGTGTGCGCTGACACCGGTAATAACAGCCGTACCGTCAGCAACTGCTGTCACTTTACCGTCAGCATCGACGGTTGCTACTGTCGGAGTGGCAGACGACCAGTTAATTTGTCCCACTTCTCCGCCGCCCGCACCTGCTTTGGGGCGCAAAACGTGGTACGCATTGGGTGCCAAGTGCAATGTGGTTTCTTTGAGTATAATTTCCGTTGCAGGAATGGACGGAGCCGCTGCCGTAACCGTCACTTCGCAAGTATCGGTAACGCCTTCTGCTACTGTGGCAGTAATGGTCACGGTACCGGGTTTGACACCGGTAACCACGCCGTTGTCAACGGCGGCAATGGTATCATCGGACGAAGTCCAGACAATGGTTTGGCTGGAGGGGGTTACCTCTGCGTGCAACGTGACGGTTTTGCCTTCTTCCACCGTGGTATTGTCCTCGACAATATTAATGGTGGGGGCAACTACCAGTTCACCATAATAGAAATCATCAACGAGAACCGTAGCAGCACCGCTGAAGTACAAGGAAACAACATAATCCACGTTGCCGCCAAGAAGAGTAACCTGTGCGGTACAGGTTTTCCAACCGTCTTCTCC
>JAZNRV010000058.1:0-4850 GCA_045590855.1 Acutalibacteraceae bacterium
CGCTGCGGCTTATGAGGGATTTATTTTATTTAACATTCGGGTGTAACCCGAATATTTCATAATCCGCAAGGATTATTTCATATCGGGCGTAGCGAGATATTTCATTCAAAAAAACTGTAAGGGTTCGAACATATAGGTCAAAATTTAAAAGACTTCGGATTTATGCTACTCTTTCAGCAAAAAACAGGACCCTTTGCAGGGTGCTGTTTTTGTTGGAAAATCAAAACTTATTCATCCAACGCACAGACGTCTTGCACCGTTTCGCGGCGCACGGCGATGGTGGATTCCCCGTCGCGCAACATAACGATGGGGGGACGGGGTAAGCGGTTATAGTTGGATGCCATGGAATAATGATAGGCACCGGTGGTAAGACACGCCAACAAATCACCGCGTTTGATGGAAGCGGGTAAGTGGATGTTTTGTTGAATGATATCGCCGCTTTCGCAACAACGTCCCACCACGGAACAAAGCATATCGCGTTCGTCGTCCAGACCGTGGCAAGGGAGCAGGGTGTAATCGGCACCGTACAACGCAAAGCGGATATTATCCGTCATGCCGCCGTCGACCGAAACGTAGGTTTTGTAACCGGGGATGGTTTTTACGGTGCCGACGGTATACAACGTCATGCCCGCATCGGCGACAATGCTTCTGCCCGGCTCAAAACTGACAGTGGGTAAATCAATGCCGAGTGCGGCGGCTTTTTGTTTCATAAACGTGCCGACTTGGACAAGATTTTCTTCGATATCCAAATAAGGGTCTTCGGCGGTGTAGCGTACGCCGTAGCCGCCGCCCATATCCAATTCTTCGGTGACAAAACCAAAGGTGTGTTGCATATCGGCTACAAACTGTAACATAATGTCGGCGGTGCGAATGTAAATATCCGAATCGAACACTTGCGAGCCGACATGGCTGTGGAAACCGACAAGTTTAACGTGGGGCAAAGATAAAGCCAGTTTGGTCACCGCGGCGCCTTGCCCCGTTTCGATGGCGAAGCCGAATTTGGAATCGACTTTGCCGGTGTTGATGGCTTCGTACGTGTGGGTGTCGATACCGGGGGTGATACGAATAAGGACACGTTGCGCAAATCCACGTTCGCCGGCGAGGCGGTTGATGTCGTACAACTCTTCTTCGTTATCAATCACAAAGGTGCCGACACCGCAGTCCATGGCGTAGGCAATATCGGCTTCGGTTTTGTTATTGGAATGAAAGCACGCTTTTTCCATGGGGAAACCGACCGAAACAGCGGTGTGTATCTCGCCCGCAGAGACAACGTCGACACCCAAGCCTTCTTCCATCATAATGCGGTACATTTGCTTGAAAGAGGCGGCTTTGGAAGCGTAATATACCTTGGCAGTATCGCCAAAGCCTTTTTGAACACCGCGACGGTAAGTGCGGCAAAGTTCGCGGATGCGGTCTTCGTCCATTAGATAAAGCGGTGTGCCGTACTTGCTTGCGAGGTCGACGGTGTTTTGACCGGCAAACAAAAGCGTGCCGTCGCTATTTTGTGTGATGTTGTGACAAATGCAATCGGTGTTTTTCATAAAATCCCTACTTTTGCCATAGCGGCAAGTAATTTTTGCTCGTTTTGGGGTTCCATGCGGGTTAAAGGTAAACGCAAGTAGTTATCGCAATATCCCATGGCGGCGCAAGCGGCTTTGACGGGGATGGGGTTGACTTCGCAGAACAAAGCGTCAATCAACTCGATGTATTGCAGTTGCAATTTGGCAGCGCCTGCGGTATCGCCATTTAACATAAGGCGGCACATTTCAACCGTTTCTTTGGGAGCAACGTTGGAAAGCACCGAAATGACACCTTTGCCACCCAAAGACATGATGGGAACGATTTGGTCGTCGTTGCCGGAATACACGTCAATTTCATCGCCGCACAGCGAGATGAGTTTGGCGATTTGAGAAAGATTGCCGCTGGCTTCTTTGATGGCGACAATGCGGGGGTGTTTGGCAAGTTCTGCCACCGTTTCGGGAAGCAGGTTGCAGCCTGTGCGACTCGGAACGTTGTACAAGATACAAGGTTTATCGCACACGTCGGCAACGGCGGTGAACGATTCTATTAACCCTTTTTGTGTGGCTTTGTTGTAGTACGGGGTGACGAGCAACAAGGCATCGGCCCCGACTTTGCAAGCGTATTGGGATAAATCGATGGCGTATGCCGTGTCGTTGGAACCGGTACCCGCAATGACAGGTACGCGACCGGCAACTTGTTCGACACAAAAACGGATGGCTTCTTTGTGCTCGGCGTCGGTCAAGGTAGAGCCTTCGCCGGTGGTGCCGGCAACGACGATGGCATCGATGCCTTCTTTGATTTGCCATTCGATCAAAGCGGCAAATTGCTCATAATCCACGCCGTTTTTGTTGAGCGGGGTGACAATGGCGGTAGCCGCGCCTGTGAATACTGTGTTTTTCATGTTGTGTTCCTCCAAATAAAAAAGATAGTTGCGAAAATACAACTACCCCAACCAATAATAAGCCCTGCTGTGCAGAACTTATATTATTTTGAGATAGCCCTCCGCAGTCAGACTGCGACAGTAAACCGGATGTTATTCCGTTTACCAGACACCCTCCCGCCGGAGAGCACCTTCGGCGATTGCCCCTTTCCCGCAACACATCACCCTGCCGAGCCTTATGAAA
Source organism: Acutalibacteraceae bacterium (assembly GCA_045590855.1). GTDB lineage: Bacteria > Bacillota > Clostridia > Oscillospirales > Acutalibacteraceae > RGIG3009. The sequence continues at coordinate 2,646 of JAZNRV010000058.1, forward strand.
CGGTACTTTTTGCACATCGCGCCTCTATCAATCTGCCAATAGAATACCATACTTTAAAACGGGTGTCAAGAAAATAATAAAAATGTTTAAAAATCTTGAAAACAAGGGACGTGCATGGTAAAATGTAGTTGTTATTTTGGGAAAAGGAGGAGTGAGTGATGGCTTGTAAATTTTTAGCGATTGGGGATTTTCATTGAATTGAAATGTATGAACGTGTGGCATGAACCGCCGCTTGACTTGGACCATCCCATGCAATGTTTTGTGCCGTTTTGACCAACGATATCGACGGTGTGGTATGGGGAATGCCTGACGGAAAACCAGCCAAAGATTGGATAATAGCGTATTATTATTTTGACAAAAACGGGTTTCGTTTTGTATGTTTGGATACGGAATATTCGTACAACCAAGAGTTGGACGAATGGCAACATAACCCTTCGCTTTATTCTCCGCAAGGAAACATTACACCAGAATCTCTTGGTAGGGAACAACGGGCTTGGGCAGAATCAGTGCTCAATGATGCGGCCCAGAAAAATATTCCGTGTATTGTGTTTAGCCGTATACCGTTTCGCAAGGATTTACCGTATTCCCGTGAGTCGGCAGTGATTCGCGAAATGATTGCTCGTGTGAATCAAAAACGCAAAGGCACGGTGGTGGCTGCTATCAGCGGTCACTTGCATACCGACCACGACCTGTTATTGGATGACAACGTTTTATATATCGATATTAACACATCCACAAACGGTCATTAGATTCGCGAGGGTATGGAGCATTACGGACCGGAACATACTTTTGATTTTGAAAATTATGACGAGCAAGGAACTTTATCGGTATCGAAAAAATGTCGTACGGTGATTTGCGGATGGGCACGAACACGTGGTTTTTTACCGACCCGTTATCGGCGATTATTACCATTGAGGATGATGGTACGGTTACGGTAGATGGTATGGAAACCAGTTGGGCATACGGTGTTGAGCCTCCAAAAGAAGCGTTGGAAAACCATCCGGCAACCCGCCCGAAAATTTCGTCCGGTGTGGACAAGATGGAGCGATAATATATGAGCAGAACAACATTGATTTTTGTGCGGCATGGGTATAGCGAAGCAAACGAACAAAATATTTTTGCGGGGATTACCGATGTGCCGCTTACGCAACTTGGAAAAGAACAAGCGGTTTTGACGGCGAAATTTCTTTCGAAATATACCATTGACGTGTTATATTCCAGTGATTTAAAACGCGCAATGCAAACCGCTGAGCCGATTTCCAAGCAAACGGGGCTGACGATTATTTCAAACAAAAAACTGCGAGAAATGGACCTTGGCGAGTGGGAAGAGTTGCCGTTTGAAGCGGTGATACAAAATTATCCAAAAGAATATGAACTGTGGATGAGGGATGTGGATAATGCTGTTGTTCCGGGGGGAGAAAGCGTTCCCATGCTGCGTGAGCGTATAACAAAAGCCGTAGAAGAAATTGCAAAGAAGCACCGTGGAGAATCTGTATGTATTGTTACACATGCTGAGGCAATACGCGTTTTATTTGCTGCATGGACGGGTGCGCGATTGGCAGATATTCCGTATGTTCCTAACAGTTCGGTAACCATTATAGAACGAAGCGGAAACGATTGTCGCGTGGTGTTGAATGGTTTTGCAGAGCATTTGGGGGATTTGACAACGCGGTTACCGGTGACGGTGTAAAAAGGGGAATGACCATGAAAATTATGATTGCTTCGGATATCCACGGTTCGGCACGATATTGTCAGTTGCTGTTGGAAGCGTTTGGGCGAGAAAAGGCTGAAAAGTTAGTACTGTTAGGGGATATTTTGTATCACGGTCCCCGCAACGATTTGCCCGATGCGTATGCGCCCAAAACCGTGATTGAGCAACTGAATGAGATGAAAGAACACATTTTGTGCGTACGGGGAAATTGCGACACCGATGTGGACCAAATGGTGTTGGTTTTTCCGATTTTGGCGGATTATGCGTGGCTATATGCGAACGACCGATTGGTTTTTGCAACGCACGGGCATGGGTATAGCGAAGATAATTTACCGCCACTTGAAGAGGGAAGTCTTTTTGTGCAAGGGCACACCCATATTCCGCGGTGCGTGGAAAAAGATGGGGTGCTGTGTGTTAATCCCGGTTCGGTTAGTATTCCCAAAGCCGATTCGCCGCACAGTTATTTGATACTGACGGATAATGCACTTGTGTGG
>JAZNRV010000059.1:0-15561 GCA_045590855.1 Acutalibacteraceae bacterium
AACCGAACAAACTGCTCAAAAATCTTTGCACAGAGGTGCAAAAGCAGTTTTCGCTGAGAATTTTTTGTTTGGATAACGAACAATTTTTTCGGCATGCTTGACGCGTGGCGAGAAAATTTGAGGCAATCCGAGCGAAAAAGTGCGGCGAAAACCATTGCGTGTTCGACTCTCTTATGGTATACTACTGCTATCGAGAAAAATATGAGAGGTACGATATGGGAAAAATCGTTGCCGTTGTGAATCAAAAAGGCGGTGTGGGGAAGACCACCACCACCGTTAATCTGACTTCCGCCGTTGGTGCGTTGGGAAAACGGTGCTTGTTGGTCGATTTGGACCCGCAAGGCAATGCCACCAGCGGTGTAGGGATTAATAAACGTCAAGAAAAAACTTCAATATATGAATTGCTGATAGGGCAGGGCACCTCGGGGGAGGCGGTGCAGACAACGCCGTACAAAAATGTGTCGGTGCTGTCTTCCAGTATGAATCTTGCCGGTGCAGAAATTGAACTGGTGGAGATGGAACGGCGGGAAAACCGTTTGAAAGCCGTGTTGGCGCCGTTGCGTGAGCAATACGAGTATATCTTTATTGATTGTCCGCCGTCGCTGGGGTTGTTGACACTCAACGCCTTGTGCGCGGCAGACACCGTGCTCGTGCCGATTCAGTGCGAGTTTTATGCGTTGGAGGGCTTGTCGCAACTGATGGCGACGGTGCGGCAAGTAAAGCGATTGTACAACCCCCACTTGGACGTTGAGGGGATTTTGCTGACCATGTACGACGGGCGTTTAAATTTGACACAGCAAGTGGTGTCGGAAGTGAAGCGTTTTTTCCCGAAAAAGGTGTTTGCCACACCGATTCCGCGCAGCGTGCGGTTGTCGGAGGCGCCCAGTTACGGGAAACCCATAAATTATTACGACAAAAATTCCAAAGGTGCCGTGGCGTATGACCGTTTGGCACAGGAATTTGTGGCAAAACGATAGGAGGCGGGAAGGTATGGCATCGAAAATCGGCGGTTTAGGACGAGGACTCGATTCTTTGCTGCTCGAAAACGCGGTGGAAGAAAGTTCTTCGACGGTTTCGCTGCGCATTACGGAGATTGAGCCGAACAAAGAACAGCCGCGCAAGTTTTTTGACGAAGCGGCGCTTTCGGAATTGGCGGCATCGGTGGCGCAACACGGTGTGTTGCAACCGCTCTTGGTGCGGCCGTTGCCAAACGGACAATATCAGTTGATTGCCGGTGAACGGCGGTGGCGCGCGGCGCGTATGGCAGGGTTACAGGAAGTGCCGGTGGTTATCCGCGAAATGACGGAGCAAGAAGCGGCCGAGGTTGCGTTGATTGAAAACTTGCAGCGCGAAGATTTAAACCCAATGGAAGAAGCGCAAGGATATCGTACCTTGATGGAATCGTATGGGTTGACGCAAGAAGAAACGGCCAAAGCGGTAAACAAATCGCGCCCTGCGGTGGCAAACGCGTTACGATTGTTGAGTTTGCCGAGCAGCATTGCGACACTGGTACAAAACGGCGAGTTGTCGGCGGGACACGCACGGACGTTGTTGTCGTTTGAAACCAAAGAACAGCAAGAGCAAGCGGCAAAAGACGTGGTGGAAAAAGGGTTGTCGGTCCGCGCGCTTGAAAAAATGGCGAAAGCGGCGCAAACGCCTCGCTCGGAAAAGGAATATGTTCGCCGCGAAAGTTTCTTTGACGAAGTGGAATTGGCTTTGACAGAGCATTTGGGAAGAAAAGTAAAGGTGTCGGTCAAAGAAAAGGTGGGCACCTTACAAATAGAATTTTACGGAAAAGATGATTTGGCACAACTTGCCAATTTGTTGGATTGCAAATAAAGAAAGGGACGCGAAAAACCATGATTGACATTAAATTAGTACGCAGCAACCCCGATTTTGTAAAACAAGCCGTTCGCAAACGCGAAATGGACTTGGATAGTGTGATTGATGAAATTTTGGAGATTGACGCCAAACGTCGTCAACTTTCGGGCGAAACGGATGCGCTCAAAGCCAAGCAAAATGCCGCATCCAAACAAATTCCGCAAATTAAAAAAGAGGGCGGCGATGTTTCGGCCATTATGGCAGAAATGAAAGAATTGTCTGCCAAAATCAAAGAGGCTGACGTTGCGATTGGCGAATTGGAAGACGCTCAAAAAGATTTGATTTATGCTATTCCGAATTTGCCGGACGAAGATTTGGCCGCAGGCGGCAAAGAAAACAACGAGCCTGTGCGTTATTTTAAAGAAAAACCGGAATTTTCTTTCCCCATCAAAAATCATGTGGAATTGTGTGAAAGCTTGGGGCTGATTGACTATGAACGTGGCGCCAAGTTGGCAGGAAACGGTTCGTGGGTGTATCGCGGTTGGGGTGCGCGTTTGGAATGGGCGTTGCTCAACTTCTTTATTGACGAACATATCCGCGACGGATACGAATTTGTTTTGCCGCCGCACATGCTGGGCTATGATTGCGGTTACGTGGCGGGACAATTCCCGAAATTTGCCGAAGAAGTGTACTGGATTCAAAATCCGACCAGTTCCGACAAAAAATTCATGTTGCCTACCGCGGAAACGGCATTGGTAAACTTACATCGTGACGAAATTTTGTCCAAAGAAGAACTTCCCAGAAAATATATTGCCTATACACCGTGTTATCGCCGCGAAGCGGGTAGTTATCGTTCGGAAGAACGCGGCATGATTCGCGGTCACCAATTTAACAAAGTGGAAATGGTGCAATACACCACCGCAGAAGGTTCGGATGCGGCATTTGAAGAATTGGTAGGAAAAGCCGAACGTTTGGTGCAAGAATTGGGACTGCACTATCGTTTGAGTAAATTAGCGGCAGGGGATTGCTCGTTCTCGATGGCGCGCACTTCCGACATTGAAGTGTGGATTCCCAGTATGGAAATTTACAAAGAGGTGAGTTCCGCTTCCAACGCGCGGGATTATCAAGCGCGCAGAGGAAACGTGAAATATCGTGACGAGGACGGAAAATTAAAATTGGCGCATACGCTTAATGCGTCCGGCTTGGCAACCAGCCGTGTGATACCCGCCATTGTTGAGCAATATCAAAACGAGGACGGTTCGGTAACCGTGCCCGAAGTGTTGCGCAAATATGTTGGGGTAGACGTTATTCGCAAATAACTTAACCTGCGGTCAGTTCGAAACCATCCTGACCCCGTGAAAACGGAAATCAAAACTATGGAGTGTATAAAAATGAATAGCAAACAGAAAAAGCGTTTGTCGCTTGTTTATTTGACACAAGCAGGCGTGATTGCGGCGGTGTATACCGCGTTGACAATGTTGCTGCAACCGCTCAGTTACGGCGCGGTGCAAGTGCGTGTGTCGGAATTGTTGACAATTTTGCCGGTGTATACATCGGCGGCTGTCCCCGGTTTGGCGGTGGGTTGCTTTTTGTCCAACTTGTTGGGTCTTTCTGCCGGAACAAACCCTGCCGGAGGCTGGGATTTGTTGTTCGGAACGGCGGCAACGTTGCTTGCCGCTTGGATGAGCCGAAAAGTGGGGGGCATTCGCTTTGGTGGTTTGCCCATGCCTTCTACGTTGCCGCCGATACTTGTTAACGCTTTGGTGGTTGGCACGGAATTGTATGTGGTATACGGCGGATTCCCGTGGTGGCTGCACATGGTGGCTGTTGCCGGCGGACAAGCGGTGGCCTGTATCGGTGGCGGGCTGTTGTTGGCGGTAACCTTTGAAAAAACGGGGATTGCCGCGCGCCTTGCAAACAAAAACGGACAGTTCACCTGAACTGTCCGTCATCGCATTATTAAATCGATAAGCGTATCTAACAAAAAGAAGATGCCGTACACGGCCGGTTGATGGAACAAATAAATCGGTAAGGCGTGTCTGCCAAGGAAAGAAAACCATGAAAAGCGTTTTCGGTAAAGACTTTTGGGGAATTTCCCCTTTTTTGCCCAGACGCCGATGTACGTGCCGGTAAGAAAACAAAAAAACCATGGCAGCAAAGGAAAATAATCTGCGCAAGGGGTGACAGGGCACAACCCAAAGGGGTACAGCCACGGCGTGTTAAGCGGGAATGCGGGAAGATACCATTCGAACACACCGCGGATGCCAAAAAAGCCGCCTTGTGAAGTGGGAATATGCCAGCACAGTACAAACAGTACGAGGTTAAGAACAATACCCAACCAAGGCGGAAAGCATCGTAGTGTGGGTAAAAACAAAACGTACAGCAAAATGCAACTTGCCAAGCAATGCAACACGCCGAACCAGATGAGCGAATCTTCGCCCAAAAGGCGCCAGTAGGCGGCGGTCCATACCACAGCGGAAAGCAAGAGGGCCGCACCGGCAAGCAGCAGGCCACGTTTTAAGTTGTTGTAAGAAAGGCGGCACGAAATGCCGCAGATGAGTACAAAAATCCCCGCAAAAAGCGGTTGAACAGGTTCGAAAAACAAAAAGAGCGTGCGAAAAAAGGTAACGTCAAACAAAAAACCACCAATGTAAAACGCGTGAAAGAAAACCATGAGAAAAACGCAAAAACCACGCAGTTCATCCATGGCGTGGATACGACGGGAACTCAAATGGGCACCTCCTTTTAGAAAAAGTGTTACCATCTTATTGTAGCACATTACGCAAAGGAAAAACAACACATTTATTAACTTATAGTATAAAAGTTGCTGAAAATACAGAGGGGAAAACAATGGGCAGCATGACAGGGACATTGGTAAACGTGGCGGCGGTATTGATTGGTGGTTTGGTAGGACTTTTGTTACACAAAGGTTTACCCGAGCGAATTGCCGCGGCGATGATGACCGGTGTAGGGCTATGTGTGCTATATATCGGGATTGACGGATGTTTAGCCGGAGAGAATATGTTGGTAGCGGTTTTTTCTGTTGTTATTGGCGCGGTTGTCGGCGAATTGCTGGACATTGACAATGCGCTAAAACGATTGGGAGATGCCGTTGAAAAACGATTCCGCAAAGAGGACGGAAAAGGACCGTCGCTCGCCCAAGGGTTTGTGAGTGCCAGTTTGCTGTTTTGTGTGGGAACGATGGCAATTGTCGGACCGTTGCAAAGCGGGTTGACGGGAAACCATGAAACGCAATACGTGAAAGCGATGCTGGATGCGATTTCTGCCGTTGTGTTTACCGCGACACTGGGAGCGGGAGTTTTCTTTTCGGCGGTGTCGGTGCTTGTGTACCAAGGTGGCATTACGTTGCTGGCAGAAGCGGTAGAGCCGTATTTGACACAAGCGGTAATAGCGGAAATGACGTGTGTCGGTTCACTGTTGATTATTGGATTGGCTTTGAATCTGTTGAATATTACGAAAATTAAAGTGGCAAACTTTTTGCCCGCGGTAGTGTTGCCGTGTGTGCTTTGCCCGTTGTTTGATTTGATACTGAAATAAGGAGAGCGCGTATGAGAGTCGGTATTTACGGTTACGGAAACTTGGGAAAAGGTGTGGAACTGGCCATTCGTCAGAACCCTGACATGGAACTCGCGGGGATTTTTACCCGCCGTGCGCCCGAAAGCATATTACCTCTTACCGAAGGGGCCGCGGTGTATGCCGCCGACCGTTTGTTGGAATTTAAAGAAAGCATTGACGTGTTGGTGATTTGCGGTGGCAGTGCTACCGACTTGCCGCACATGACGCCGAGTTTGGCGCAAGATTTTAACGTTGTAGATAGTTTTGACACACATGCCGCCGTTAATACACATTTTGCGGCCGTGGACGAGGCGGCAACCGCAAGTGGGCATGTTGCGCTTATTTCGGGCGGTTGGGACCCCGGTTTGTTTTCGCTTAATCGGGTGTATTCGGAAGCGGTGTTGCCGCAAGGTGAAGCGTATACGTTTTGGGGGAAAGGTGTCAGCCAAGGACATTCCGATGCGATTCGCCGCATTGAAGGCGTGAAAGATGCGCGGCAATATACCGTGCCGTGCGAAGCGGCACTGAACGCTGTGCGAAGTGGGCAAACGCCGACGCTTTCCACGGCTGACAAACACACTCGCGAATGTTTTGTGGTGGCAGAAGACGGGGCAGACCTTGAAAAAATTGCTGAGCAAATCAAGACCATGCCCAACTATTTTGCCGATTACCACACCACGGTGACGTTTATTACCGAAGAAGACATGAAAAAGAATCATACCGGATTACCGCACGGCGGATTTGTGTTCCGCACCGGGTTTACCGGTGCCGAGGGTGAACATCGACAGTTGATTGAATATCGGTTACAACTGGATTCTAATCCGGAGTTTACGGCAAACGTGTTGGTGGCGTATGCGCGTGCGGTGTATCGCTTGGTACAGCGCGGCGAAAAAGGATGCAAAACGGTGTTGGATATTGCTCCTGCCGATTTGTCGCCGCTGACGGGTGAAGCATTGCGCGCAAAAATGTTATAATATTTGAAAAAAGCGGTTGACAGTGACAAAAAACTGTGGTATACTATCGCTTGCCGCTTGTTCCGGGCGGTGTTTTGTCGTGCACAAAGCACCATAAGCGTAGCGCCCGAGCGCAGCGAGTCTTAAGAAAAGGCAGGTACAAAGTATGTACGCCATCATTGAAACCGGCGGCAAACAATACAAGGTACAAAACGGCGACGTTTTGTTTATCGAAAAGTTGGATGCAGCCGAAGACAGCAAAGTGGTATTTGACAAAGTCGTTGCCTTGCATAACGACAAAGAACTGAAAATCGGTTCTCCGTTCCTCAAGACAGCCTATGTGGATGCCCAAGTGCTGAAAAACGGTAAAGGCAAAAAAATTCGCGTGTTCACCTATCGTCCCAAAAAGGGCAGCAAACGTACCATGGGTCATCGTCAGCCCTACACGAAGGTGCAAATTGAAGGGATTCACGCCCGCGCACCGCGTGCACCCAAGGCAGAAGAACCCGCAACAGAAGAATGATTTGCGCAGAGTTCCTTTTGCGTGACGGGCGCCTTTGCGGATTTTCCGTTCGCGGACACGCCGGTGCCGAAACGCAGGGAAAAGATATTGTTTGTGCGGCTGTCTCCTCGGCGGTGTACATGGCGGCAAATACCGTAACCGACGTTTGCGGTTGCAAAGCACATGTGCACGAGAGCGAAGGGTTGTTGACGGTTTCTGTCAAGCAAGCCGACGAACAAAAAGTGCAAATAATTTTGCAGGGGCTTATGCTCCACGTACAAGGGCTGTCTGCCCAATATTCACAGTATATTCAGGTACAACAAACGGAGGTGTAACAAAATGCTGAAAATTAATATTCAGTTGTTTGCTCATAAAAAGGGTATGGGTTCCACGAAAAACGGTCGTGATTCCGAATCCAAACGCCTTGGCGCCAAACGTGCCGACGGTCAATTTGTGTTGGCCGGCAACATCTTAGTGCGTCAACGCGGCACCCACATCCATCCCGGTCAAAACGTTGGTATCGGTTCGGATGACACTTTGTATGCCAAAGCGGACGGAACCGTTCGGTTTGAGCGTATGGGCAAAGACCGCAAACGTGTCAGCGTCTATACGGCAGAACAGTAAACAACAAACGCCTTGCCGCGAACACGTTCGCGACAAGGCGTTTTTCGTAGCTATTTGCGACCATTTTAACGATGAGTAAACGGAAATCCCCTCTTTCAAAACGGAGGTTTGGATATCTAATAAAAGAGGAAAAAGTATGTTTATTGATAAGGCAATCATACACATCAAAGCGGGAAACGGCGGAAACGGTGCCGTTTCTTTTCATCGCGAAAAATATGTAGCAGCCGGCGGTCCTGACGGTGGCGACGGCGGCAGAGGTGGCAACGTTGTGTTTGTGGCACAAGACGGCAGCAACACGTTGTCGGATTTTCGCTACAAACGCAAATTTACGGCGCCCGCGGGCGAAAGCGGTGGGGCCAAACGTTGTTTTGGTCGCTCCGGTGAAGATTTGATAATCCCCGTGCCGCGCGGAACGCTGTTATATGACAACGAAACCGGTCGGCTTATGGCGGATATGTCGTCGGACGAGCCGTTTATTGCCGCCAAAGGCGGCAGAGGTGGTTGGGGCAATTCTCATTTTGCCACACCCACGCGGCAAGTACCCCGTTTTGCCAAACCGGGAACACCCGGTGAGGAATACGATATTCGCCTGGAACTCAAATTGTTGGCCGATGTCGGCTTGGTTGGGTTCCCTAACGTGGGAAAATCGACGCTTATTTCCGTTGTCAGCGAAGCAAAACCCGAAATTGCCAATTATCACTTCACTACCATTACGCCTGTGTTGGGTGTGGTGCGCGTGGACGAGGGTGCATCCTTTGTGATGGCGGATATCCCCGGTGTGATTGAAGGTGCCAGCGAGGGTGTTGGCTTGGGGCACGAATTTTTACGTCACGTAGAGCGTTGCCGCTTGCTGATTCACGTGGTAGACGTTTCGGGAAGCGAGGGGCGTGACCCGCTTGCGGATTTTGATACCATTAACAGCGAGTTACAAAAATTTAATCCCGAACTGGCAACACGTCCCATGTTGGTAGCGGGCAACAAATGCGATTTGGCAACCGATGAACAATTGGCGGCATTTGAGCAAGCCATGAAAGAGCGTGGATTTACCTATTTCCCGATGATGGCGGCGATTGCTCATGGAACAGATGAACTGGTTAGGTATTGTGCGGCTAAGTTGGCTGAGTTACCGCCGATTCGAGAGTTTGAAGCCGAGGTAGCACCGTTGCCGGATGTTACCGCGCTGAAAGAACGCGAAATCCGCATTGAAAAACACGACGGTGTTTACTTTGTGGAAGGCGAGTGGCTGTTGCGTTTGTTACAAACCGTGAATATTCACGAGCCCGACGGATTGCAATATTTTGAAAAGGTATTGATTTCTTCCGATGTGATTCGCAAGTTGGAAGAAGCCGGTGTGTGTGAAGGGGATACCGTGAGCATTTACGATTTTGAATTTGATTTTGTGGAGTAAGGTGTTATGAGTCGGTTTTGTCCTATGGAAATAGACCTTCATACGGTGAGCCCTTTGAATCTTGCGTTTGTCGGTGATGCAGTTTATGAAATTATGGTGCGGGAACGGTTGGTTTGCTTGGCAAACCGTCCCAACAAAGAACTGCATCAACTGGCGGTCAAGCAAGTGCGCGCCGAAGCGCAAGCGGCGGCGTTGGATAAAATTTTCCCGTTATTGACGGAGCAAGAGGCGTCGGTGTACCGTCGCGGTCGCAATGCGCATACGGCGCGTTCCGGTGGGGATTATCACAAAGCAACAGGGTTTGAAGCGTTGTTTGGGTATTTGTATCTTTCCAGTCAGACGGAAAGGCTGCAAGAATTGTTTGCAATCACTCTGGAAAACAACGAAAATTGTTAAAACTTGGGTAAAAATTTAAAAAATTTTTCAAAAGGTGATTGACAAACGCATCAAATATGAATACTATTTTTATATAGACTGTTAACACCAGTTTTAAGTTTTTTGGAAGGATGAGAGCAAATGGTTCTTGAAAAGGTAAAAGCAATTCTTAGTGCACAGTTTGATGTTGATGAAGACACGATTACTCCCGAAACCAATATCATGGAAGATTTGGGCGCGGATTCATTAGACGTTGTCGATATGTTAATGTCCTTGGAAGATGAGTTTGATGTGGAAATTTCCGATGAGGAAATTGAAAAATTGCAAACCGTTGCCCAAGTGGTTTCGTACATTGAAGAAAACCAATAAAAAAACAGATGGCCCACCGTTTTACAAACGGTGGGCTTTTTCTTTTGCAAAAGGCGGGCATCCGATGAGGGATGCCCGCCTTTGTGGTTTTGTCAACTTATTTTAAGTTGGTTTTGAGGGTTTCCAATTCGGCTTCCAGGGTGGCGGGGAGTTTGTTGCCAAACTTGGCGTAGAACTCGTTGATGCCGTCGATTTCGGCGCGCCACAAGTCTTTGTCGACCTCCAAAATGGTTTTGAGTGTTTCGATATCGAAATCGTCCAAGCCGTTTAAGTTGATGTCCTCGGCAAACGGGACATAACCGATAGCGGTTTCTTTGGCATCGGCTTTGTTTTCGCAGCGGCGGACAATCCATTCCAAAACGCGCAGGTTATCACCAAAGCCGGGCCAAATGAAGTGGCCTTCGTCGTCGGTACGGAACCAGTTGACGTTGAAGATTTTGGGAGCTTTGTCGCCGAGTTTTTTGCCCATTTCAATCCAGTGAGCAAAGTAGTCGCCCATGTGGTAGCCGCAGAACGGCAACATCGCCATGGGGTCGCGGCGGACAACACCGACAGCGCCGGTTGCGGCGGGAGTGGTTTCGGGTGCCATGATGGAGCCGACAAACACGCCGTGATTCCAGTCGCGGGATTGGTAAACCAGCGGAGCGGTTTTGGCGCGACGGCCACCGAACACGATGGCGGAAATCGGCACGCCTGCGGGGGAATCAAATTCCGAAGAAACGCAGGGGCAGTTCTTTGCCGGGGCGGTGAAACGGGAGTTCGGATGAGCACCTTTGGAGCCATCGGTGCAATCCCATTTTTCGCCTTTCCAGTTGTTGGCGTTTTTCGGCGGGTTTTTATCCATGCTTTCCCACCACACGGTGTTATCATCCAAGTTATGCACAACGTTGGTGAAGATGGTGTTCTTTTGGGTGGAAATCAAAGCGTTGGGGTTGGATTTCATGTTGGTGCCGGGTGCTACGCCGAAGAAGCCGTTTTCGGGGTTGCAAGCCCACAAACGGCCGTCGGCACCGATGCGCATCCATGCGATGTCGTCACCGACACACCAGACTTTGTAGCCTTTTTCGCGGTAGATTTCCGGCGGAATCAACATGGCCAAGTTGGTTTTACCACAAGCCGACGGGAAAGCGGCGGCAATGTAAGTGGTTTCGCCTTGCGGGTTTTCCAGGCCGAGGATGAGCATGTGTTCTGCCAACCAGCCTTCTTGGCGCCCCAAGTTGGAAGCGATGCGCAAAGCAAAGCATTTTTTGCCGAGCAACACGTTGCCGCCGTAACCGGAGTTGACGGAGATGATGGTGTTGTCTTGCGGGAAGTGGCAGATATAGCGTTTTTCTTCGTCGATATCGCATTTGCAGTGTAAGCCGCGGACCCAGTCGTTACTGTCGCCGAGTGCTGCGTACACATCTTTGCCCATGCGCGTCATGATAGCCATGCTGAGTACCACGTAGATGGAGTCGGTAAGTTCAATGCCGTATTTGGCAAAGGGAGAACCGATGGGACCCATGGAGTACGGGATGATATACATGGTGCGACCTTTGTATGCACCGCGCGCAATGTTGTAGAGCAAGGAATAGGCTTCGTCGGGCGCCATCCAGTGGTTGGTGGGGCCGGCGTCTTCTTCTTTTTCCGAGCAGATAAAGGTGCGGCCCTCTACACGCGCAACGTCGTTGAGCGCAGAAAGGTGAAGGTAGCAACCGGGCAATTTTTCTTCGTTGAGTTTTTGCAATTCACCGGTGCTGCAACCTTCGGCACGCAAAGCTTCGAGTTGTTCCTCGGAGCCGTCAATCCAAAGGATGTTATCGGGTTGGGTTAATTCAACCTTTTCTTGAATCCATTGGAGGACAGAAGGATTGGTTGTTAAAGCGTTTTTCATGGTATAGAACTCTCCTTTCAAGTAAAAAAACCATAATTTCCACTAATTAACATTATACCCAAAAAAGATTGTGAATTCAATAACAAAACGTAAAAAGATTAAAAAATTGGCAGAAAAGACAAAAAAAGAAAACGCCGACTCTATCGAGGCGGCGTTTAGTACAAAAAGCGTTATTTTTCAATCGGTAAAGTGGCGTAGGCGTTCAAGGAAGCGTCGGCAACATGGCCTGCCAAGTACTCATAATAAGCTTGCGCGCCGACCATGGCAGCGTTATCGCCGCACAGAGAAAGCGGGGGGTAATAGAGCTTTAAGTTGTTTTGGCGGCAAACCTCTTCCATGCGCGCGCGCAAACCGGAGTTGGCGGAAACCCCGCCGGCAAGAACCACGGTGTTATCGCCGGTTTCGGCAACGATATCCAACACGTGGGATGACAGGATGTCACAAACCGTATGTTGAAAAGAGGCGGCAAGGTCGGCGGTGTTCACCGTCTCGCCGCGTTGCTCGGCAGTATGCAGTAAGTTGATAACAGCGGTTTTCAGGCCCGAAAAACTAAAATCGTGAGGGCAGCCTTCAATTTGCGGTCGGGGTAGGGTAAAGGCGTGCGGGTCACCGTTTTGTGCCAAGCGATCCAAGTGAACCCCGCCGGGGTACGGCAAACCCATGGCGCGCGCCGCTTTGTCAAAACATTCGCCGGCGGCATCGTCGCGGGTGCGCCCGTAAACGGTAAAGTGAGTGTAGTCCTCCACGCGGACAATGTGACTGTGCCCGCCCGAAACGACCAAACACAAAAACGGAGGTTTTAGGTCTGCGTGTGCCAAGTAATTGGCGGCAATGTGCGAACGCAAATGATGAACGGGGATGAGTGGTAAGCCTGCGGCTGTGGATAAACTTTTGGCAAAGTTGACGCCGACCAGCAAAGCGCCAATTAAGCCCGGTGCATAGGTGACGGCTACCGCATCAATTTGCGAAAGGGTTACGCCTGCTTGTTCGAGCGCGGCTTGCGTCAATCCGCTGATGGCTTCGGTGTGGCGGCGGCTGGCAATTTCGGGGACAACGCCGCCGTATAATTTGTGTTCTTCCACTTGCGAGGCAATGCAGTTTGACAGCGCCACGCGACCGTCTTGTACCACCGCTACGGCGGTTTCGTCACAAGAGGACTCAAAGGCTAGGATGTTCATGGATTTATCACTCCGATTTGGGATAATAATAACTATAAATGCAAGCGTCTTCGGTGGGGTGTGCGTAAAACCGAGGACGAACGCCGTCTTTTGTAAAGCCGAGGGATTCATACAGCGAAATGGAGGCTGTGTTGGATTGCCGTACTTCCAGCGTAAGGCGGGAAAGTCCCACGCCTTGCTCAATGGCGCGATGCAACAACGCGCGCGCAACGCCGTGGCGGCGTTCGGACGGAAAAACGGCAACGTTGGCAATAAAGCCTTCGTCGGCAATGTGATGACAACCGAGATACCCCACGATGCGTGTGTCAATTAATGCGGTTAAAAAGCAAGAGCACGGGTTGTTTAGTTCTTCTTGCAGTGCCGCTTCGCTCCATGGTTCGGCGAAACACGTTGCTTCCAACTGAGCAAGTGTGGCAACGTGAGAAGAGTTCATCGGAACAATCGTTATCTTCATAAGGCGTTCAAATCGTCAATCAGTTGCGGCATAGCTTCCACCAACAAGGACAAACACGTGCGATAAGTTGCCAAATTTCTGCCGTAGGGGTCGGGAATGCCGGCACCGACAATTAAAATTTTTTCGGGGTCAACACCGTATTGAAACGCCAAGGTAACACCGTGTTCGGGAGAAAGTGCAACAAAAACGTCGGTGTTTTGTACGATTTCGGGGGTGAGTTGACGGGAGCGATGTGCAGAAATGTCAAACCCCAGTTCTTTCATGGCGGTTACGGCGTGTTCGGAAGCGGGTGTGCCGTCGTACGTGCCGGTTCCCGCACCGGAAACCGTATGTTGCGTAATGCCACGCGTGTTTAGCTCTTGCCGCAGTAATTCTTCCAACATAGGACTGCGGCATATATTGCCGGTACAGACACATAATATTTTCACACAAATCCCCCTTTTTATCGCGAGTGTACTTCTATTATAACGAAGAAACTTTAAAAGTACAACAGTTTTTATACTATAAAAAGAAAGGTGATTCAGTATGGCGTTGTTTTTCTCTCGTGATCAAGCGTATCGAAATCCGGTTGGTGCAGTGGCTCAAAATACAAGCGTGGCTTTTCGGATTTGTTTACCCAGAATGTGGGGGTGTTCCGCGGCGTGGCTTGTTCACCATGCGGGGAACGAGTCCGCCGAGTGGGACGGTATGTTTTGGGCGGGAGAAGACGGACAAGGCAACGAGTGGTGGGAGTGCCATTACACACCTAGCAAAGCCGAAGTATATTGGTATCGTTTTGTGATAGATACCAAAGACGGTCGACGTTTTTTGGTGCGCAAAGCAGATGCTACGGCGGATGTTTGGGAAAACGAGGGCGCCGAATGGCAGTTGACGTGTTATGACAAAGAATTTGCGACACCGGATTGGTTGGCGGGCGGGGTGATGTATCAAATTTTTCCTGACCGTTTTGCTAAGAGCGGTGTTGTGCAAGAAAAGGTGCCGTCTGACCGCGTTTTGCGACAAGACTGGGGAGGACAGCCCGAATGGCGGCCCGATGCGAACGGTGTGGTGCGAAACAACGACTTTTTTGGCGGGAATTTGCGGGGAATACAAGAAAAATTACCGTACCTTAAACGTTTGGGGGTGACGTGCTTATATCTTAACCCTATTTTTGAGGCACATTCCAATCACCGTTATGACACCGCAAATTATAAGCGCATTGACCCGTTGTTGGGAACACAAAACGATTTTGAAGAATTGGCAAAAAAAGCAAACGAAATGGGAATGCGCGTGATTTTGGACGGTGTATTCAGCCATACGGGAGCGGACAGCGTGTATTTTAACAAACATGGACGGTACGATGAAATTGGTGCGTACCAGTCACAGCAATCCCCGTATTCTTCGTGGTATCGGTTTTCAAAGTGGCCGACAGACTATGCTTCGTGGTGGGGGTTTGAGACGTTGCCGGAGGTAGACGAGTTGAATCCGTCGTTTGTGGAATATGTTTTGGGAAAAGAAGGCGTTGTGCGACAGTGGATACGTGCGGGTGCCGCGGGTTGGCGTTTGGACGTTGCCGACGAGTTGCCGGATGCGTTTTTAGAACGGTTGCGGACGGCGGTAAAGCGATGCAATGCCGAGGCGGTGATTATTGGTGAAGTGTGGGAAGATGCGAGCAACAAATACAGTTGGGGAGAGCATCGGCGGTTTTTGTTGGGCAAGGAACTGGATAGTGTGATGAATTATCCGTTTCGTGGGGCGATTTTGGAGTATCTGCGCGGGGGAGAAGCGAGCGAGTTTTTTAATTTGGTGGAAAACATTTTGGAAAACTATCCGCCGCAGACGATTCGCCTTTTGATGAATTCCCTGGGGACGCACGATACCGAGCGGGCTATTACGCTGTTGGCGGGACAAGAGTGCCACGGGCGAGGACGGGAATGGCAAGCAAACACAAAGATGACCGCAGAACAGCAAAACCGTGGTGTGAAGTTGATGAAACTCGCTTCGTTGTTGCAGTACACGTTGCCGGGAGTGCCGTGCCTGTATTACGGTGACGAGCGGGGAATGGAAGGGTACAAAGACCCTCTTAACCGCGGGTGTTTTCCTTGGCAAGAGAGCGAAGGAGAGTTAGTTGCGTGGTTTGAGCGATTGGGTGCGATACGGGCGGCGTGTCCCGCGTTGGGCGAAGGTGCTTTTCAATGTATATATAAAGAGAAGCGCGTGGTAATGTTTGAAAGGTGCGCGGAGAAAAACGTCGTTTGCTGTGCGGTGAATCCGACGGAGGAAAACAAAACCATACCGATAAAAGAAAACGACTGGGAAATATTAGCCGGCGAAGCGAAAATTGACGGTCAAAATCTCTATTTAAATGCGCTTTCGGGAGTGATTTTAGGGGCAAAACCAACAAAATGAAAAAAATCCTAAAAAACCCGAAAAAAAGTGTTGACAAAGG
>JAZNRV010000060.1:0-5954 GCA_045590855.1 Acutalibacteraceae bacterium
CGCCCTCTGTAAGGAAGGTGCCCCAACTAAGTTTGCCCTTACGGGCAAGCGAAGTTATCTTCGATAGTGAAGTTGTCCTACGGACAGTGAAGTTTCGCCTTTGGCGAAGATGGGCAAACTTAACTTCACTTGGTCTTACAGACCAAACTTCACTGCGAATAAAATGAGAAACTTCACTTTTACGACAGCAAAAACTTCACATTCCAAACAAGCGATAAACATTGTTTTGAGCGTGGTAGTATTACCTTTCTCAAAGTATGTAACCCATTATGACACTTTCGATTTGTGAAAGTGTCTTTTTCTTTATAAAAAACGGAAGACAACTTCTTTACGAAGTGTCTCCCGTTTCGCGGCTTTTTATTTTTGTAATTTGGGGTTGTTGGTACGGTCGAGCAAGTAATCTATACTTACCTTATAGTAATCTGCCAGTTTAATAAGAATTTCTGCCGTCAAGGATATTACGCCTGTTTCATATTGCGAATAGGTATTTTGAGAAACATTTAAGTATTCGGCAATATCTTTTTGCTTTATATCGTTATCTTCTCGGATACCGCGCAAGTTCTTATATTGCATAATAATCACCTCGAAATTATTATGCAATATCTGTAATAAAGATATTGACTTTTATCTGTAATTCAGATAAAATGTTTTTGTCGATGTTTGTCGCGCAAGAATTTTAAGGAGTGGAGATAAATGAAAAAAATTACAGCAATTATCGGGGTACTGCTTATGTTGATGGTTCCGGTTGGATGCAATGACAGCCATAACGATAACTTCCAACACCCTCCCGCAACAAGTCAAAAAACACAATATAGCGAAGACCAAGTTTTATTCATGACACAAGACCGCTACGATATTGAAGGTGATCGGTACGAAGTATATGCCTATAATTATAAAGGTGATCTGTTGAATGCGCCCAATTCCTCAGCCCACATCGGTTACTATGCCGAAAACGGGTTGGCACCAGCTGCTGATCAATCCACTGGAAAAGTGGGCTTCGTTGATAAAGATGGCGTTTTTCAAATTGAGCCTGTATATGATGACGCGGCTCCGTTTTCTAAATATGGCATTGCACTTGTTAAGAAACAAATGGGCGATAGTTATTATGAAACTAAATGTGGGTATATAAATTCTAAGGGCGAGGAGATCGTACCATGTAAATATGATACCGCTACTAGCTTTTTTAACTGTGGTTATGCAATGGTCAGTATAGAAAAGCAATCGAATGATCCGGAAAATTACTTAATGGAAGACTGGAAGCACTGCGTTATTGACACAAAAGGAAATGTGATTATTGAAATCGACGTGCAGACAGAAAAACGGCAACTCGAATATGTTTACTCGGACTATTTTATTTGCATAACAGAAAACGGTGCAGCTATATTCGATTATGCTAATAATCAGTTGGATGAAATAGCATCTAATCTAAATGACGCACAATATGATACATATGTCTCTGACAAAGATTGTGTATACAAAATCACATATAAAAAAGCAGAAGGCGATACCTATAAAAAGGTAAAAAGCATGCGCTTTGACGGCAAAAAATTCATTGAAGACAAAAAGGATTATGAAATCTTATCAAAACGTGTTGCAACCACCCAAAGCGGAATGGGTTACGGAATAGTCAAGGGCGAAAAAACGGTGGTTCCATTTGAATATGACAGAATTGATCCTTATGGTGAATACTTTGTCGCGATAAAATATAAAGGAACGAACGGATATCCACAAACTTTTGATATATACGATAAAGATTACAATAAAACAGCAGAAAATCTTGATTATAACTTTTACGATCGGTGGGAACCGTACGGCCCGAATTGCCAGCTGCCAAATGGATATTTTCAAATATATGTAGAAAAAGATTACGAAGACCTGTATGGAATTATTGATTATACCGGCAAAGTGATCGTTGAGCCTATTTTTAGCAGAGGAATCAATCTTTGCACTTACGAAGGTAACCGTTCTTTCGAGTGGTGATAACAATTTAAAAACAAAAAGCAGTTCTTTACGAAGAGTCTCCCTTGCGGCGGTTCTCTTCGTGCTTAATTAAATATCAAGTTCTTCTCGGAGCATCGATATTTCCCCGTTCTCATCCAAAACATATAAGAAAACATTCTTATGTTTACCTATAAATTGGTTGAATTCGTTTGTAAAAACAAATTTTTGCATAGCATCTTTCGTGGACGCGCCTTGAATCGTCAGGTGCATTGTTCTCTTAAAGTCCAACGGGTCATACATTAAATCTCGCTTAACATCAGCAATCGTATCATATGTTGATGCAAAACAAGTAATCCCAAACATGGCATCTCCTCCTTCCTTTGTGATAACTTAATTGTAATACAAAGGAAAACCCATTTCTAACCTCCTAATGATTTTCTTGATAAGAAACATTTTCCTATAACAAAAAGTATGATGCAATAAGGTTAAATAAAGTTAAGAAATAACAAAACAAGCGAGGTGAATTTCACCTCGCTGTTGCTATGTATAAAAAACCGTCCAAAACTCCTGTTTTGACACCAATGCGTTTAATAGGGCAAACTTGCAAAAAGCACTCCGACAGATACTTTTCTGTCGGAGTGCGCTTTTTAGTTACCGCATTCAATACTGATTTCGTTAAAAATATGCAAAATATCCTCAATCGCGGTATCTTCTTTTTCTTTTCCGCTGTGGTCCAAAATCACGTGACCGTCGTTCATCATCACCAAACGATTGCCATAGTCCACCGCATACCGCAAATTGTGCGTTACCATAATGGCGGTCAACTGTTTTTCTTTGACAATACGGTCGGTAAATTGCATAATCACGTCTGCCGTGTGCGGGTCAAGGGCAGCGGTATGCTCATCCAAAATCAGCACGTCAATCGGTGTCATCGTTGCCATCAACAGCGAAACCGCTTGGCGTTGACCGCCCGAAAGCGAACCGATTTTGACGTCCATTTTGTTTTCCAAACCCAAACCCAGCCCGGAAAGCAATTCGCGGTAATACGAAAGCCGCTTTTTGGAAATACCAAACGACAGGCCATACGGTTTGCCTTTGTTGTCGGCAAGACTCATGTTTTCGGCAATCGTCATCTCCCCCGCCACACCTTTTGACGGGTCTTGGAAAACGCGGCTCATGCGTCGCGCACGGCGAAATTCCTTTTGCAAGGTAATATCGGTACCGTCAAGCAAAATCCGTCCGGAATCGGGCAAGGTGGTACCGGCAATCAAGTTGAGCAACGTGGTTTTGCCGCTACCGTTGCTTCCCACCACCGAAATAAAATCACCGTCGTTCACCGTAAACGAGAAATTGTCAAACACCGTTGTTTCGTTAACGGTAGCCGCGTTAAAACGCTTGGAAATTCCTCTCAATTCTATCATCGGTGGCTCACCTCGTTTCCGATGGTCTTTGCAGATTTCACGCGATTCTTTTTAAGTTGATTGTTAATCACCAAAATCAACGCAAAGCAAGCCGCATTCATAATTTTCAAATACGTACCGTTTTGGTCGATAATCGTAAAATAGTTAAGGCACAACGAATAGATAACCGCACCCACAATCACAGCGGTGGTATCTTTCACCCATTTTGCTTTGGAGAAGATTGCCAAACCGATAATAACCGAGGCGAGCGATAACACCACCTTACCACTACCCGAGGTATTATCGTAGTTCATGGTAAGTTGGGCATACAAACCACCGCCAAACGCTACCAAACCGTTGGCAAGTGCCAATCCCAAAATTTTGTACGTTCCTGCATCTTTGCCAAGGTACGTAATGAGCGTTTCGTTGTTGCCGGTGGCCGTGAGCATAAAACCTACTTTGGTTTTGAAAAACACATCCATTACCAATTTGATTATCACAACCACAACCAGCAAAATGGCAATCACAGCACCTTCGCTCAACACGCCACCATCGGCAGAGTTGAACAACCCGCCAAAGCCATGCGCCGTATACGAAAAATTGGTTGTGGTAAAACCGTTGCCTGTCAGCACCATTGTCAACGCCAACGTCACCGAAAGCAACGCTGTCATCACAATAATCCCCGAAAGCAGTTTAGAAACACCAAATTTAACGTGCAGCACGCCCGTGAGTGCCCCCATCACCATACCGGCAACAAAAGCACCAAGCAAAGCAAGTAACGGATGCAAGTGTGCATTGTAAATCAAAATGGTACCGACCACGCCCCCCAAGGGGAACGTACCATCGGTGGTCAAATCGGGGAAATCCAACACCGAATAGGCAATATACATACCAAGCGCAATAATGGCATAGCAAAGACCCAGTTGCAAACCATCAATTGTGGTATTCAAAAATAACATTGCGTTCGCCGCCTTTTATTTAATAACGTCTTGTAAACCTTCAATGGTCGTGGGCACTTGCATGCCTTCAAATTTTGCCAACACTTCGGAATTATAGTAAGGATAGGTTTCGTTTTCCATCGTTTTGGGGGCTACTTCGCTCACCGCTTTGCCGGCAAGAATCTCCGCAGCTTGTTCGCCCGCCAACTTACCAACAGTAACGTATTCAATCGAAGCGGAAGCCAAGCAACCGGCTTTGACTTGTTCAATTTCGCTACCGAAAACGGGAATACCCGCCGCATTGGTCTTGGCAAGAATGTTCGGCAATTTACCGACGATGGTATTATCCAACAAGTTCACAAAGCAATCTACACCTTTGCTGATGAGCGAATCCACTTTGGCATCAATCGTCGTAATGTCTGCCACCGCCTCGGTCTCCACCGACATACCGGCATACGCTTCTGCACCTTTTTTCAAAGCGGCAATTTGTGCAGCATCGCTGGATTCTTCCGTGGAATGCAGCACACCGATTTTGACGTCTTGTTTGCCCAAAAAGGCAGTGACCAATTTGAGTTGAGCTTCAAAATCCGGCACGTCGCTGGTACCTGTCATGTTTTGGAAGTTTGCCACTTGCGAAGCATCTGTCACCGCGCAATAAACCACCGGAACATCCTTGCCGGTAGCGGCGGTTGCCGCTTGAATGGCGGAGGGTGTCGCAATGGCAATAATCACTTTTGCACGGCTGTTTACCATTTTTTGCGCTTGCGCCAAAGAAGTTTCCGCCGTAAAGTTACTGTTAACGTATTGCACATCGTATTCGTCCAAATTAATGGTGGCTTCCAAACCTTTAATTATACCGGTATAACAGTTGTTGAGTGAGTCGTGCGACCCAAACTGAATAATACCGATAATGGGTTTTGCCGTTCCTCCGCAAGCGGAAAGACCGGTTGCCAACAGACAAACCGTTAACACCACTGCCAACATTCTGATTGCTTTTTTCATAAAATATTCCTTCTTTCATAAAAAATAAACAAGCCTTATCCCTACTAAAAAAGGGACAAGACTTGTGTAAATCCTGCGGTACCACCCAAATTGATGCTGTGCATCCACTCTGCTTCGTACAAACATACGAACGGTGCTGTAACGGGCACTCCCCCGTCGACTGCTACTTGCGTTCCCGCTTTCGGTCGCCCTCATAAGTCCATTCGCTTTACGCTCCGCTGTCACCATTCCACCGTCGGCAACTCTCTGTAAGTTTTGCTGTAAAGTTACTACTCTTAATCGTCGGTTTGTTCTTGTTTTCGTTATCATAGCATTCTATGCAGCAACTTGTCAAGAGGTTTTTGAAAATTTTCTTTAGGCTGACGGGAGTCAAACTCTTTACGCCTGCAAAAGAAAATTTCCGGTGATAGTTTGCCTCAAAACTTGAAATACGTTAGTATTCCTGCGTTTTTTGGCTTCCTCTCACACAAAAATTTTTACTTTTGCAGGTCGGCAGAGTTTCTGCCGCCGAATTTTTTGCGCGGGGAAGTGCAAGTTTGCCGCAAGGCTGTCGCCTTGCAAAAACGAGCACAATCCCGCGCGGGTAAAAGCAGCGAGCGAAACCGCAAAGGGTTCGATTCTCGCCAGCCTACCGATTTATAACTTTACTTCCTTAAAGACCGTGCCGTCCAAT
>JAZNRV010000061.1:0-3205 GCA_045590855.1 Acutalibacteraceae bacterium
AAAACGGAATGTATATACCGCGCAAAACTTCAGACCTATGAGGAGGCTCGCCTCCTCATAGGTGAATACATCCATTTTTACAACAACCAACGCATACAACTAAAAACAAAACTGACTCCCCTTGAGAAGAGAAGTCAGTATATTGCTTAAAATTTAATTTCAACTACCATAAAGGCCTTTTTTGTGCTGTCCGCACAAATTGGTGCAGTTCAAATTCCTCCAACGGCTCTTTTTTTGTTATTAGCGTTGTACGCGACCGGAGCCATCGCCGCCGGCAAGGGTTTGCACTTCGGCAACGCTGACTTGGTTAAAGTCGCCCTCGATGGTGTGTTTGAGACAACTTGCCGCTACCGCAAACTCGATGGTGTCTTGCGGAGCATAGTCGTGCAAGCAAGCATAAATCAAGCCGGCACCGAAACTGTCGCCGCCACCCACACGGTCAACAATGTGGATGAGATAATTTTTGCTGAAATAATAGTCGTTGCCATCATACAACATAGCAGCCCAGTTGTTATCGTTGGCAGATACGGAACCACGCAAGGTAATGGCTACTTTGGAGAAACCAAACGTGTGTTTGAGTTGTTTTGCAACGTCTTTGTAGCCTTCGTGGTTGACTTTTCCGGCAGTAACGTCGGTGTTGCTGGCTTTGATACCAAACACGTCGGCTGCATCTTCTTCGTTGGCAATGCAAACGTCAACGTATTTCATAAGTCCCGTCATGACTTCGCGGGCTTTTTCACGCGTCCACAGTTTTTTGCGGTAGTTTAAGTCGCAAGAAACGGTGATGCCGCGTTCTTTTGCTTTTTGACAAGCCAGCAAGGTGATATCGGCAACCGTGTCGCCCAATGCCGGAGTAATACCGGTAAAGTGGAACCAGTCAGCACCTTCAAAGATGGCATCCCAGTCAAAATCCGCTACGTGCGCATTGGCAATGGCGGAATTGGCACGGTCATAAATGACTTTGGACGGGCGTTGCGAGGCGCCTTTTTCCAAAAAGTAAATGCCGACGCGTTCACCGCCGCGAGCGATGAATTTGGTATCCACGCCGAAACGGCGCAAAGAATTAACGGCGCTTTGACCAATTTCGTGCTTGGGAAGTTTGGTAACAAACGCGGCATCTTCGCCGTAGTTCGAAAGCGAAACCGCCACATTGGCTTCGCCGCCGCCGTAGGTTGCTCCAAACGTTTCCGCTTGGACAAAACGGGTATATCCTTCCGGAGCCAGACGCAACATAATTTCACCGAATGTAACAATTCTCGACATGGTTTTTCCTCCTTTTTATGCTTGGACAAGGTGTACGGCAAAACCGCAGTATTCGCCTTGCATATATGCCAAATTCATAACGCCTTTGTCATTGTAGCCTATGGATTCTTTGATAAAGGAATAGCCTTGCGATTCCAAATACCGTACGGCGCGAAGCACCGAGTTGGTACGAATGGCAATGTGACCGTGGGTGCCGTATTGGGGTTTGCCCATAAGTTCAATGATGCTGCCGACAAACGCGCCGGTTTCACCTTTTTTGGTACCCAAGCCCAGCAACTTAGCCAAGGCATCGGTATTATCCATGGCCTCGGGAACGTCGGCCGCATTAATGCCGATGTGTGCGAGTGAGAAGCCCAACATTTCGCTGACGGCCTCACGGGTCAAACGCTCGATTTCGTCAAATTTGCCGGCGTTGATTAAATCGGACGATACCATCCAGCTGCCGCCGCATGCCAAAATTTTGGGATTTGCCAAATAGGTATTCAAATTTTTGGCGTTGATGCCGCCCGTCGGCATGAATTTGAGTTTGCCGTACGGTGCCGACATGGCATTAATCATCGGCAAACCGCCCGCAGCTTCCGCGGGGAAGAATTTGACGACGTCCAAGCCAAAAGACAACGCCGTTTCCACTTCGCCCGGTGTGCAAACGCCGGGGGTGATGGGATAGCCTTTTTCGACACAGTGTTTGACAACCACGGGGTTAAGACCGGGGCTGACAATGAACTTCGCGCCGGCCGCCACGGCAGCGTCGGCTTGTTCGGGAGTGAGCACGGTACCCGCACCCAACAACATGTCGGGGAATGCTTTTGCCATGGCTTCAATAGCCGCTTGGGCCGCATCGGTACGGAACGTAACTTCCGCGCACGGCAAACCACCGTTTACCAAAGCACGTGCCAGCGGAACGGCATCTTCCGCGCGGTCAATTTTTACCACGGGAACAATGCCGATGGCTTCGATTTTTTTCAAAACTTCTTTCATTTTTGTCACCTTTTTCAAAAAAAGTTTTACACTTTTATTGTACTGTTTATTTGCGTTTTGTCAAGATGTTTTGCGGGGTTTATACAAGGTCTTTGCAACTTGTTCTTGCAAGAAAGAACAGAGTGTGATATACTTCATAATGTACTTTTAAACAAAGGAGTTCTTACAGTATGTCCGGACATTCCAAATGGAATAACATTAAACGAAAAAAAGAAAAGACCGACGGTCAAAAGGCTAAAATTTTTACCAAAATGGGGCGTGAAATCGCTGTGGCGGTAAGGGAAGGCGGCAGCGCCGACCCCGCTTCCAACTCTCGCTTGAAAGACGCGATTGCCAAAGCCAAAGCCAACAACGTCCCCAACGATAACATCGACCGCATTATCAAAAAAGCCGCGGGCGAAGGCAACACCGACAATTATGAAGCGTTGCAATACGAAGGATACGGTCCGTGCGGCATTGCCGTGATTGTGGAAACGTTAACCGACAACCGCAATCGCACCGCCGCTGACGTGCGCCACTATTTTGACAAGTTTGGCGGCAACTTGGGACAAAGCGGTTGCGTAAGCTTTATGTTTAATCAAAAAGGTATTTTGGCGATTGAGGCCGAAGGGTTGGACGAAGACAAAGTCATGGAAGATGCGCTCGAAGCCGGCGCTTCGGATTTTGCCGCCGACGAAGATATTTTTGAAATCACTACCGAGCCGGAAGATTTTTCTGCCGTGCGCGACGATTTGGAAGCCAAAGGGTACACCTTTGTTTCTGCCGAATTGCAAATGTTGCCGGATGTGTACTCTTCCATTGACGACGAAGAAGCCGCCGTTAAAATGGAAAAATTGCTGGATGCGCTTGAAGATAACGACGACGTGCAAAACGTGTGGCACAACTGGGAACGCCCTGACGAAGAATAAAAAATGTTAAAAAGCGCTGCGCCAGACCAAATATTGTGCGGCACCATATTTTTTTA
>JAZNRV010000062.1:0-2541 GCA_045590855.1 Acutalibacteraceae bacterium
TACAACTAAAAACAAAACTGACTCCCCTTGAGAAGAGAAGTCAGTATGTTGCTTAAAATTTAATTTCAACTACCATAAAGGCCTTTTTTGTACTGTCCGCACAAATTGGGGCAGTTCAATTGCTCTTTGCGGTCTTTTTTAGCCTTTTTTCAACAAAAGTCGCTGCAAACTAAACACGGCTTGTTTCCCATACTGTATAAAACTTTGATGTAAAGGAGAAGGTGGTACCACTTTAAAACAACGCTCCATCGAAAACAAAAAAGGGCGAGATACCGTTGATGTACGGGATAATTGCTCTGCGGCAAGAGAGAGTTCCCGACACGCCAGAGCACCTTGCGGAAAAGTTTTTCCCGCAAGGGATAATTCTTGCGCGGATTCCCATACAGATTCGCACGCTTGCCGAAAGTCCCAAATATCCTCACGGTCAAATGGTGTAATAAAGGCTTTTTCTAACAAAATAAAAGCCGCTTCGCCCGCAATGTTTGCCGCGTGTCGCCTAATTTGTATTTCTTCTGCGGTCATTTTCTTGCCGCTTTCTAATAATACAGCAGATTCCTCTAATACTTGCCGGCAACGAGTAAAAATATCTTCCGTGACACCCACGACACTCACTCCTTTTGTATATCGTATCAAACACCGGTGATTTTTATGACACAATTTATAGGACGAGCATACACTGAAAATATAACCGACTGATGATTAAAGCAAAGAAGTGTGGGCAAAAATAGAAGTGACAAGGAGGAAAAAGCCATGATGAACATTCGTCGGGGAGATATTTATTATGCCGATTTGAGTCCGGTAATCGGTTCGGAACAAGGTGGGACTCGTCCGGTATTGATTGTACAAAACGATATAGGAAACCGATTTAGCCCTACGGTGATTGCGGCGGCAATTACCAGCCAAAAGGATAAAACTAATTTACCCACACACATTCAAGTAAACTCTGTCGGAAGCGGACTGAGCAAGGATTCCATTGTGTTGTTAGAACAAATCCGCACATTGGACAAGCAACGATTGCGTGAACATATGGGGCGGTTGGACGAGCCTTCCATGGACCGTATAAATCACGCCTTGCAGATTAGTTTTGGTTTGGGCGATTCTCACTAATGTCAATCACTCGATTAAAAAACAACCCCACCGATTATCGGTGGGGTTTTGTAAGTGTGGGGGTTAGATTCTGGCGACGCCGGTTTCTTTGGCGACTTTGATAACCGCTTCGGCAACCGCTGTTGCTACACGTTTATCAAGTGCAGGAGCAATAATGTTTTCCTCGGTGATTTCATCGTCGGGAATCAACGCTGCCAGGGCATACGAGGTAGCAACTTTCATTTCCTCATTGATGCAAGAAGCGCGGCAATCCAACGCACCGCGGAAAATACCGGGGAATGCCAACACGTTGTTGATTTGGTTCGGGAAATCCGAACGACCGGTACCCACCACGCGCGCGCCTGCTTTTTTGGCAACGTCGGGCATGATTTCGGGATTCGGGTTTGCCATGGGGAAGAGGATGCAATCGTCTGCCATGCTCTTGACCATGTCTTCGTTCACCAAATTCGGTGCCGAAACGCCGATAAAAACGTCAGCGCCGCAAAGTGCATCGGCAAGAGTGCCTTTTTTGTGTTCCAAGTTCGTTACCTTGGCAATGGCTTCTTGTGCAGGGTTGTTGTTTTCGTCCCCTTCGCAAATGATGCCGAATCTGTCGCAGAAGGTAAGGTGTTTGACACCCATGTTCATCAAATGCTTACCAATGGCAATACCGGCAGAACCGGCGCCGTTGATAACCACTTTGACATCACCGATTTGCTTTTTCACCAATTTGAGAGCATTGATGAGCGCGGCGGCGACCACAATGGCGGTACCGTGTTGGTCGTCGTGGAATACGGGGATGTCGCAAATTTCTTTCAGTTTTTGTTCAATTTCAAAGCAACGAGGAGCAGAAATATCTTCCAAGTTAATGCCGCCAAACGAGCCGGAAAGCAGATAAATGGTGCGCACAATTTCGTCAACGTCTTTGCTCTTGA
Source organism: Acutalibacteraceae bacterium (assembly GCA_045590855.1). GTDB lineage: Bacteria > Bacillota > Clostridia > Oscillospirales > Acutalibacteraceae > RGIG3009. The sequence continues at coordinate 2,022 of JAZNRV010000062.1, forward strand.
TGCAAAGCGGGAACGCATCTACATCCGCAAATTCTTTAAAGAGAGCGCATTTGCCTTCCATAACCGGCATGCCGGCTTCCGGGCCAATATCACCCAAACCGAGAATGGCGGTACCGTCGGTGATGACGGCAACCAAGTTGGAACGGCGGGTCAATTCGTAAGATTTGTTGATGTCTTTGTTGATTTCAAGGCAGGGTTCTGCAACACCGGGGGTGTAAGCGAGCGAAAGGTCTTCGCGCGAATTAATGGGAGCGCGGGAAATAACCTCAATTTTACCTTGCCATTCGTAGTGCTTTTTGAGCGATTCTTCTCTAATATTCATGATTTATTCCTCCCACGGGAATTTGTATTGCGTCAAACCGAGTTCATCACGTACAGCGATGATTTCTTTTTGTACCGATTCGTTAATCGGCACACCGGATTCACGTGCCAAACGAATTTCGTATTCCTTTTCACCGGCGGTGTAAATGCGCTCGGCGCCAGGGGCTTTTTTGGAGGCTCTCATGCTGCGGCAAATGTC
>JAZNRV010000063.1:0-26888 GCA_045590855.1 Acutalibacteraceae bacterium
GTCGTAGCCATGTCGTTCTGTGAGCCAAGGAGTTGTTATCAGGTCTTGTCTTCCTAAGACCGCTTGGCCTCCGACTTAAACGTTAATCGTTTACCAAACAACAAAAGACTCGAAAGCATTTGCTTTCGAGTCTTTTTTTACATTTTCCCTGCTTGTTTTGAAAATTTATAGGGGGTAGTCCCCTTGATTTTTTTGAAAACCGCAGCAAAGTAATTACTGTCGTTAAAACCGCATTGTCCGGCAATTTCCGCAATGAAACAGTCGGTTTCGGTCAGCAGTTTTTCGGCATGGATAATGCGTGACTGCCTTGAACTTGCGCGATAAATATCCTTCGCTGATGTTAAAACGGCGGCTGAGTTGTTCAAAATGATGGCGAATATAATCCACCACATCATAAATGATTTTATTGGTGGGGGAAATGTTCGGTGTATACTCGTTTTTTAAACGGCAAAGCAGCAAGACGAGTTCCGATACATACAAATCGAGCATGATTTGTATGTGTTTTCGCTCTTTGTGAAATTCTTTTTCAATGAGCGAAAACAATTCTTCCATCCAATACAATTTGTCGGGCGGGAGGGAAAGCAACGTACCGTTTTGGAGTTCTTGCAAAAACGGCAACATGGCGGGCGAAACCGAACTTTTGGGAAAATTGAGCAGTAAGCGTTCGTTGTACAAACAATCTTCGCTGTCGCAACTGTGTAACACGCGTGCGGGTACAAACACCAAATTCCCTTTTTCCAGCAAAAAATTTTATCACCCACAACGTATTTGGTTTTCCCGTCAATCAGATAATACAATTCGTGCTCATCGTGAAAATGAATACCAATAGTTTTGCGCCGATTGGTTACTTTGACATTTAAGGGGTATCTCCGTAAAAACGGCGATGTTGGCATTCGTAACGAGATTTCGATTATCAACACGGAGGGGTGCGTGAACAAAATTGCGGAGAAGTTGGCTTCGCTGACAGGAGCATACCCTTTTGAACACCCGTTTGGCTGTTCCCAACTGCGATATTTCGCTTTCTCGTTTGCGTGTGGGGCTCAAATGCGGTGGAAGTGACGGATTTAGCGGAATTACTGCCAACCCGTTGGTGGGGGCGGTATCTGACCACTTGATTTCTTACGGCGCATCTTGTATACTGACAGAAGTGCCCGAAATGTTTGGAGCCGAACACTTGCTGATGAAGCGTTGTCCCGCCAAAGAACTGTTTGATAAAACGGTATCTTTAATCAACAACTTCAAGGACTATTTCACGCGCCACAGACAGGTGATTTATGAAAATCCTTCTCCCGGCGACAAGTTGGATGGTATCACCACGCTGGAAGAAAAATCCTTAGGTTGTGTTCAAAAAGGCGGCAGAGGGAAAGTGGTGGACGTGTTGGATTACGGCGATGTCGTAGCCAAAAGCGGACTTTCGCTGCTTAACGGTCCGGGCAATGATATGGTGGCAAACACCAATTTGGCAGCTGCCGGTGCGCACATCGTTTTGTTCACTACCGGTCGAGGCACGCCGCTTGGTGGGCCGGTGCCTACCGTGAAAATTGCAACCAACCAAAGCCTTACTTTGCGTAAAGAGCAGTGGATTGACTTTGATGCTTTGCCGCTTCTTGACGGTGTGAGCATGGATGAATTGAGCTGTGCGTTTTTGCAACGTTTTTGCGCGTGGGCTTCGGGCGAACAAACACGCAACGAACAAAACGGGTACCGTGAAATTTCCATTTTTAAAGACGAAATTGCTTTGTAAAACACAGTTTGGGAGGAAACATCATGGGAATTATCAATCGCGATTTTATGCTCAACACCAAAACGGCGCGCAAATTGTATGAGGAATTTGCCGAGCCGTTGCCGATTATCGATTATCACTGCCATTTGCAACCCGAAAAAATTGCATCGGATTATCGTTTTTCCGACACATACGATTTGTTCTTGGGCGGTGACCACTACAAATGGCGTCAAATGCGCAGTTTTGGTATTGACGAAAAATATATCACCGGTGATGCCGATAACTATGAAAAATGGGTGGGCTTTGCCAAAGTAATGCCGTTTTTGATTGGCAACCCATTGTACCACTGGACGGCATTGGAATTAAAACGCTATTTTGATGTGGATGTTCCGCTGACCGAACATACCGCCAAAGAAATTTGGGACCATTGCAACAAAATGCTTGCCCGCCCCGAATTTTCGGCGCGTTCGCTGATTGTCAACTCCAACGTTCAAGCGTTGTGTACCACCGACGACCCCGCGGATTCGCTGTGCTATCACAAACAATTGCACGACGAAAACTTTGCCACCACGGTATTGCCGACGTTCCGTCCCGACAAAGCGGTGAACATCGATGCCGTGTGGTTTGTCGATTATTTGAAAGACAACAACATTGCCGATTACGATGCGTTGGTGGCGTGGCTCAAAGAGCGCATTGCCTTCTTCCACGAAAACGGTTGTCGTTTGGCTGACCATGCCATGGATTACGTTCCGTTTGCGGTGGGCAATGCGCGTGAGGTTATGGAAAAGAAATTGTCGGGTGCTGAACTTACTACTGCGGAAATTGATGCGTTCAAAACGGCGGTATTGCAAGTGTGCGCGGCAGAATATACGCGCCTTGGTTGGACCATACAAATCCACATCGGCGCGTTGCGCAATAACAACCGCGCGATGTTTGAAAAACTTGGTCCCGATACGGGCTTTGACAGCATCAACGACCACGCGATTGCCGAAAAATTGTCCGCATTTATGAACAGTTTGGAACATGAAAATTGTTTACCCAAAACAATTTTGTATACCTTGAACCCCAAAGACAACTACGTGCTGGGCACCATGCTGGGCAACTTCCAAAAAGGTCCCACGCCGAGCAAAATTCAATTTGGTTCGGGTTGGTGGTTCAACGATAACCGTGACGGCATGGAAGCACAACTGCAAGCCCTTGCCAATTTGAGTGTGCTGGGCAAATTTGTCGGCATGTTGACCGATTCACGCAGTTTTGTTTCTTATCCCCGCCACGAATATTTCCGCCGTATTCTTTGCAATTTGCTTGGTAAATGGGTGGAAAACGGCGAATACCCCAACGACCGCGAAGCATTGGGCACTATCGTGCGCGGCATTTGCCACGACAACGCCGAAGCCTATTTTGGATTTTAACGAGGAAAGACGATGTTACAATTTGTTAAATCCGAACAAGTAGGGGTTTCTTCCAAAAATATTATGCGGTATTTACACGCGTTGGAACAAGCGGGGCTTTCCGGCCATGCGGTTATCATGATGCGGCACGGCAAAGTGTTTTTTGAAAAATACTGGGCGCCGTTTCACAAATATTTTGGTCGCGTGTTTATGGAAGTTTCCTTTGTAGACGAAAACATCATGTGCGTTTGGATGCGAAGTTTTGGGGGAATATTTCCTGGGTGAATACAAAGGCTATATGGAAGGACATGCAAAATAAAAGCAAGGCGCTACCTGCGGTAGCGCCTTGCTTTTATTTTTCTTCCTCTTCGGGTGGCGGAGGTAACACTTTAATGATGGCGGTTTTGACTTGATGGTTTTGCACGTCTTTGACCACAATTTGCAAACCTGCCACTTCCACTTCGGTTTCTTCTTTGGGCAGATAGCCAAGCGTATAGAAGATAATACCGTTTAACGTGTCGCAATCTTCGGCTTCAATCGGTAGCCCCAAAGCTTCTGACAAATCTTCCAACAACACGCCGCCGTCGGCTTCCCACGTATCTTCACTGAGCCGCTTTAAGGTGAGCTCTTCTTCGACTTCGTCGGTGTCGTCTTCCAAATCACCCACCAACTCTTCCACCAAGTCTTTGATGGTGACAATACCGCTCATGCCGCCGTATTCATCGAGCACCACGGCAAATTGCACACGGTCTTTTTTCATGTTTTTGAACAAAACGTCGGCCTTGAGCGTTTCAGGAACAAAATACGCGGGTAAAACGGCTTGTTCTACCACCGATTCTTTGGTTTTTTCTTTCATGCGGAAATAAATTTTAGAATGTAAAACGCCCACGATTTTATCAGGTGTTTCATCGCAAACGGGGTAATAGGTGTACCCTGTTTCAGCAATTGTTTCGTCCCAAGTTTCCAAGGAATCTTCTTGGTACAACACGGTAACGTCCGTGCGGTGAGTGATAATATCTTCCACCGACAAGTTGTCAAACTCAAAAACGTTTTGGATAAATTCGCGTTCCTCGTTATCGATGGTACCTTTTTCGTTACCGACATCCACCATCATACGGATTTCCTCTTCGCCCACATCTTCGTCCTCGGCGTTCGGGTCAATGCCCACCAACCGCAACACGCCGTTGGTGGAAAGGGTGAGCAACCCCACCAACGGAGAAAAGATTTTGGAAATACCGCTGATAAGACCGGACATACCCAGCGCCAACGATTCCGCCTTGCGCATGGCAACTTGTTTGGGAACCAGTTCGCCGAACACCAAGGTAAAATACGAAAGAATAACCGTGATGACGATAAGTGACAAGGAATTCAAAACGTCTTCCGGAAGCGGGGTGCCGATTTTGAGCAACCATGCCACCAGTCTGCCGGAAAAGTTTTCCGCCGCAAAAGCACTTCCCAAAAAGCCGGAAAACGTAATTGCCACTTGGATAGTTGCCAAAAAGCGAGCGGGCTGGTTGGTCAGTCTTGCCAAGCGCACGGCGCGTTTGTCGCCTTCGGTGGCAAGTTTGGCAAGTTTGGCATCGTTCATTGAGATAACGGCAATTTCCGCACAAGCAAAAATTGCATTCAGCGCAATGAGAACGATTTGTAACCCTAAGGTTAAAACGATGTTGTCCATGATGGTTTGATACAATCCTCCAAAAAATTATTTTGACAAGCACAAAAGGGCAAAGCCTAAACCAAACGGTTTATGCTTCACCCTAAAAAAAGCAATATAAAGGCGGGGTATTATCTTCGGGACTATCGCCGTCGTCCATAAGAGATTGGAACTCCCTTCCAAGTTTGTTAATGTGCCCTCATCATAGCACAACAATTTTCATTTGTCTACTGTTTTTTCAAAAATTTCAAAAAGCCAAAATTTTCTGACGTTGTTTTCTTGACATACGTGATAAAAAGGAATATACTGTGCTTGTGAGTGATGTAACACAAAAAATTCTTTGCACGACTGACGGATAACGCGGAATACCGCGGGGGAATGCAAAGTTATCAACACGCCGACCGTCTGGGCAATTCAGCTTTGCAAAACAAAACTGAATCGCCTTTTTTTATTGCCAAGGAGGCTAACGAGATGGAACACAAAAATTGGAACGGATTTGTAAAGGGGAGTTGGCAGGACGAAATCAACGTTCGCGACTTCATCCAAAAAAACTATACGGAATACACGGGAGATGCCGCGTTTTTGTCGTCGGCAACCGCCCGTACCACCGCGCTGATGGAAAAAGTACAAGCGCTTTTTAAAGAAGAACGCAAACGTGGCGGGGTGCTTGACGTAGATGCCGAAACGGTAACCTCGCTTACCAACTATGCGCCCGGTTACGTGGATAAAGAAAACGAACTGATTGTCGGTTTGCAAACGGATGCCCCGCTCAAACGTGGTGTCAACCCGTTTGGCGGGTTGCGCATGGCAAGGCAAGCTTGCGCGGCATACGGATATACGTTGGGCAAAAACATCGAAGAGGAATTTCAATACCGCACCACCCACAACGACGGTGTTTTCCGTGCCTATACCGACGAAATGCGCTTGGCTCGTCGCTGCCACGTTATCACGGGTTTGCCGGATGCTTACGGCAGAGGTCGAATCATCGGTGACTACCGCCGTGTAGCGTTGTACGGTGTAGACAGACTGATTGCCGAAAAGAAAAAAGATAAAGTCGCGCTCGAGACCTGTGATTTCACAACGGAGAACACACGCCTTAGCGAAGAACTGTTTCGCCAAATCCTCTTTTTGGGGTATCTGAAAGAAATGGCGGCGATGTATGGCTGTAATATCAGCGGGCCCGCCGCCAATGCCAAAGAAGCCATTCAATGGACGTATTTTGCCTACCTTGCCGCTATCAAAGAGCAAAACGGCGCCGCCATGTCGCTTGGTCGTGTGGCAACGTTCTTTGATATTTATATCGAGCGCGACATTCAAAACGGAACGCTTACCGAGCAAGCGGCGCAAGAACTCATTGACGATTTTGTTATCAAACTGCGTCTTGCCCGCCATTTGCGCACCCCTGAATATAACGAGCTGTTCGGCGGTGACCCCATGTGGATTACCGAAGCGGTCGGTGGCATGGGCGAAGACGGAAGAACCTTGGTTTCCAAAAGCAGTTTCCGTATTCTCAATACCTTGTACACCTTAGGCCCCTCTCCCGAGCCCAACTTGACGGTGTTGTGGTCCACGCAACTGCCGCAAGGTTTCAAAAAATTCTGTGCCAAGGTGTCTGCCGACACGGACTCCATTCAATACGAAAATGACGATATTATGCGTCCGCTTCACGGCGACGATTACGCCATTGCGTGCTGTGTTTCGGCAATGACCATCGGCAAACAAATGCAATTCTTTGGCGCGCGGTGTAACCTTGCCAAATTGTTACTCATTGCCATCAATGGCGGTTACGATACCACCAGCGATATTCACATTGGTCCGCAAATGCCGGTGTTGGAAGGCAAAAACTTGACGTTTGATGCCGTGATGGAACGGTATAAAGTGTATATTGCTTGGATAGCGCATTTGTACGTCAACACCATGAACATCATCCACTACATGCACGACAAATACGCGTACGAAAAAATCCAAATGGCATTGCACGACACCGAAGTGGAACGCTTGATGGCGTCTGGTGTGGCAGGGCTTTCGGTGGATGCCGATTCGCTCAGTGCCGTGAAATTTGCACAAGTAACGCCCATCAAAGATGATAACGGCTATATTGTCGATTTCAAAACCGTGGGCGAATTCCCCAAATTCGGTAACGACGATGACCGTGTCGACTTGCTGGCAAAAGAAATGACACAGTTGTTCATTACCGAATTGCGCAAAACCAAAACCTATCGCAACGCGGCGCACACGCTTTCGGTGCTCACCATTACTTCCAACGTCATGTACGGCAAAAACACGGGTTCCACACCCGACGGCAGAAAAGCCGCCGAACCGTTTGCCCCCGGTGCCAACCCCATGCACAACCGCGAACAAAACGGGGCGTTAGCATCGCTCAATTCGGTTGCCAAACTGTCGTACGACGATTGTCGCGACGGTATTTCCAACACGTTCTCCATCACTCCCGAAGCGTTGGGTAAAACCGAAGAACAACGCGTGGAAAATTTGGTAGCGGTGCTGGATGGTTACTTTGCCAAAAAAGCACACCATATCAACGTCAACGTTCTCAACCGCGAAACGTTGATGAAAGCCTACGAAAACCCCGAAGACTATCCCAACCTTACCATTCGCGTTTCGGGGTATGCCGTTAACTTCAACAAACTTTCCCGCGAACAACAACGTGAGGTTATCAGCCGCACGTTCCACGAAACGATATGACAGGGCGCATTCATTCCATTCAAAGTTTGGGTACCGTTGATGGTCCCGGTGTACGCTTTGTTGCTTTTTTACAAGGTTGTCCCTTGCGGTGCAAATGCTGTCATAATCCCGATACGTGGTCGCTTGATGGTGGCACCGAATACACTGCCGCCGAACTGGTGAGCAAAGCGGTACGCTACCGCGAATATTTTGGCGAAAAAGGCGGCATCACCCTTTCGGGCGGGGAACCGCTGTTGCAAAGCGAATTTGCAAAGGAAGTTTTTGCTCTTTGCCACCAAAACGGCATTCACACTTGCTTGGATACGTCGGGGTGTATCTTTAACGACTCGGTCAAAGCCCTGCTTGCGGTAACCGACCGCGTGCTGTTGGATATCAAATATACCGACGAAGAAGCCTATCGCGAAAACGTGGGGTGTTCCTTGCAACCAGTGTTGGATTTTTTGGCGTATCTTAATGAACAAAACATCCCTACCACCTTGCGGCAAGTGATTATCCCCACCGTCAATGATACGGAAGAAAACGTGGCGAAACTAAAAGACATTACCAAACAACATCCTTGTGTGGATACGGTGGAACTGCTCCCTTTTCGCAAGATTTGCCAAACCAAATACGATGCCATGGGTATCTCTTTCCCGTTTGGCGAAATCAGCGAACCCACCAAAGAAACCATGCAACGCCTAACGGCTTTTTTATAAAAAACAGTATAAACACGCAACCGAAAGTATAGGTTTTCGGTTGCGTGTTGCATTTTTAAAACAAGTGTGCTACCATATAGTTAGCGAGACTAATTTTAACGGAGGGGATTTACATGAAATTTTTAAAAAAGAAATTGTTACCATGCCTGTTCGTTTTAGTGTTGATATTAGCCATGGTGCCTGCCATGGTGTTTTCGGCATCTGCCGAAACGGTCGTTGTTTCGACCGAAGAGGAATTGAAAGCCGCGGTAGATGCCATTCCGCAAGGCGGTTCGGGCGAAATTACCATCGAAGATATTTACATGGTGCTGTCGGAAGGCCTTTATTTTGAAGAAAAAGACGTAACCTTTAATCTTGTTAACGCACAACTGGTAACCACCGAAGGTGAGTACGGCGGACAACCGGTCATTTTCGGTTTTGGCGCTAACATCACCATTAACGCGGACGAAAACTCGTCGATGGAAGCACAAGGCCACACCGGTATGATGGGTGTTGTGCGCGTAGATAACAGTACCGACTGGAATGAAGAAACCAAAACGTTTACAAAAGATTTTAACGTCACCATCAACGGCGGCTCGTATTTTTGTCAGCCGGACGATAGCCTTATTGTGGCGGCGCCCGGTACGAATGTTACGTTATCGAACGTTATTTGCAACGGTACGGTAGAAGCGATTGCCATGGAAGGTGTCGGTATTACCGTACCCGGCAAACTTTCCATTACCGGCGGTGTGTTTTCAAACGATGTCGAAGAATACATTGCCGAGGGCAAATATTTTTGCCAAAACGGTGATAATTACTATGTTCGCGATAAAGAAATGAGCGATGCGTTCAGCGCCGCACTGACCGATGGAAAATTGGTTTTTAACTATGCCAAAACCGCTTTGGACGAAGAGTCTCTGTTCTTGTTGTCGGAAGATTTTTGGTATGAACATCCGGATTTTTATTTGGATCCTGAAACGTTTAATGAGGATTTCACCAAAGTGGAACTAGGTCTTTATTGGGGAACCGCCAAAGAAGAAATTCATACGGTTGATGTTGTATGGAATTATGATGCCGAGGTGCTGGAATCAGCGCAATCCTTTGTGGAAAAATTCCCCGAGGACAGACCGTGGTTTACGGTAAGCGATATGGAACTTATCAACTATTGGGTACACCACAACCCGATGGCAGCGTTTGATTCCTTGGCAAACTATTCCGGTGAACTCAAAGCCATTTTAGGGAACAACAACTTTACTTTTAAAGTCGAAGACCGTGCAGGCTCGGGTGACCCGCTGTATACCGAAGTTATTGGCTCGGCAAAACTGATGCATGACGGCAAAGTGTATTTTGCCTCGGGAATGCTCGGTGCCCGTGCAGAACATGCTATTCATGTTCCGCAAAGTACCGCCGACACCAAAGAAGCACTTCTCCAAGCGGCTCAAAAACGAATTGATGACTATATCGGCAAGGGCATTATTACGCTTACTGCTAAGGACGAGACCGTAACAGACTACTACAACGAAACTCTTGCAGAATATGACCGCGTATTGGCAGAGGCGCAAGAAAAATTAGCGGCAGAAATGGCAAAACCCGAAAACGAACGCGATTTCTTTGTAATGATGGAATGTCAAAGCGTAATTGATTACACACCCGAGTACAAACAATATTTTATAGATTCGTTTGCCGAAGGTGGGGAAAACCATTTCCTTGGCCGCGCCGAAGGGGCCTTTATCTTCAGCGCCAAAGTGACGGAACAACAATATGCCCATGATTTTGTTATTGTTAAAGATGATGACAAAATCACCACACCTACGTATGCGACCGTTGACTTAAACACCAAAGTTTCCGTTACCACCGATTCTTCCCGCGTTCCGCTGGATACGGTTGTGCAAATCAACAAATTGACCAAGGGCGACGAATACGAAAAAATCATGAACGTTTTGGATGTTAGAGAAAGCGAAACCTTTGACATCAAACTCTATTCCGCTTCGCGCGATAACTATGTCACTAAATTAGACGACGGTAATTTTGAGGTCAGCCTTCCTATCCCCGAAAAACTTTTGGGGAAAGAGCTTAGCGTATATTATGTCGACAATAATGACACACCGGTTGAACATGAAGTAACAATAGAAGATTCGTTTGCTGTTTTCAAAACGAATCATTTTAGCATCTATACCTTGGCAGAAAAGGCAGCCAAAGAGCCCGAACACACCCACAGTGGTGGTGTTGCCACTTGTTGTGAAAAAGCCGTTTGCACCGAGTGTAACCAAGCCTACGGCGAGCTTGACCAAGCAAACCACGCGGGCGGCACCGAAGTCCGCGGCGTCAAAGCGGCAACCGAGAGCGAAAAGGGCTATACCGGTGACACCTATTGCAAAGGTTGCGGCAAAAAAATAGCCGACGGTAAAGAAATCCCCCAAACCGAGGCAACGCCGCCTTCACCGCCTACCGGAAACGGCAACAACCTTTGGGTTTGGGCAACGCTTGTCCTTGCTGCCGGCAGCCTTGTTCTTGCCAACAAAAAACGCAGTGACGCATAAATTATAACCAACAAAAAGAGCAGAGTTATCTCTGCTCTTTTTGTTTACTTATAAAATCTTTTGTGATATACTGTATTTGTGAAAGTGTGGCATTTACACACTATCTCGAATGCCACAAAAAGGTGTAAGAGATTGTTCTTTGTAAAAGAGGGATTTTTATGCAAAAGAAAAAAGCGTTAATCATTGGCTCAGGCCCCATTATTATTGGGCAAGCGTGTGAATTTGACTATTCCGGCACCCAAGCGTGCAAAGCTTTGCGCAATTTGGGTTATGAAATCGTGTTGGTAAACTCCAACCCCGCCACGATTATGACCGACCCGGAAATGGCAGATGCTACCTATATTGAGCCGCTCAACGTCAAAAGGCTGGAACAAATCATCGAAAAAGAACGTCCCGACGTCTTGCTCCCCAACTTGGGCGGACAATCGGGCCTTAATCTTTGCTCCGAACTTGCCAAAGCAGGCGTTCTCGAAAAATATAACGTGGAAGTCATCGGTGTTCAGGTGGATGCCATCGAACGTGGCGAAGACCGCATTGCCTTCAAAAACACCATGGACAGTCTGGGCATCGAAATGGCAAGAAGTGAGGTGGCCTATTCCGTCGAGCAAGCACTGGAAATTGCCGACAAACTGGGATACCCTGTCGTGTTGCGCCCCGCTTATACCATGGGTGGCTCCGGCGGCGGTTTGGTGTATAACGTCGATGAACTGCGCACCGTTTGCGCTCGCGGTTTGCAAGCGAGCTTGGTGGGTCAAGTGTTGGTGGAAGAATCCATTCTCGGATGGGAAGAACTGGAACTGGAAGTTGTTCGCGATAAAGACGGCAACATGATTACCGTTTGTTTTATCGAAAACATTGACCCGCTGGGTGTTCATACCGGTGACTCTTTCTGTTCGGCGCCCATGCTTACTATCCCCGAACACGTTCAAAAACGTTTGCAAGAAAAATCGTACAAAATTGTGGAATCTGTCCAAGTTATCGGCGGTACCAACGTTCAATGGGCGCATGACCCCAAAACAGACCGAGACATTGTGATTGAAATCAATCCCAGAACTTCTCGTTCGTCGGCACTTGCTTCCAAAGCTACCGGATTCCCCATTGCTTTGGTATCCGCCATGCTTGCCACGGGACTCACCTTAAAAGATATTCCCTGCGGCAAGTACGGTACACTTGACAAATACGTGCCCGATGGTGATTACGTTGTGATTAAGTTTGCTCGCTGGGCGTTTGAAAAATTCAAAGGCGTGGAAGATAAATTGGGTACGCAAATGCGCGCTGTCGGCGAGGTTATGAGCATCGGCAAAACCTACAAAGAAGCGTTCCAAAAAGCCATTCGCAGTTTGGAAACGGGGCGCTTTGGCTTGGGGTATGCCAAAGATTTCAACAACCTTTCAAAAGAAGAGTTACTCCGTCGTTTGCATACCCCGTCAAGCGAACGGCATTTTATGATGTACGAAGCACTGCGTAAAGGTGCCACCGTGGAGGAACTCCATGCCATCACCAAAGTAAAGCATTGGTTTGTCGAGCAAATGCAAGAACTGGTACAAGAGGAAGAAACGTTATTGAACGTCAAAGGCAACTTGCCCGCAGATGAGGCACTGTTAAATGCTAAGAAAAACGGTTTTTCCGATAAATATTTGAGCAAAATTCTCGAAATTCCCGAAGATGCCATTCGCCATCGCAGAATCGAGCTGGGCATCGAAGAAAATTGGGAACCCGTCCACGTTAGCGGTACAATGGATAAAGCCTACTATTATTCCACTTACAACGGCACGGATAAAAATCCCATTGTCGGGGAAAAACCCAAAGTCATGATTTTGGGCGGCGGTCCCAATCGAATCGGCCAAGGTATCGAGTTCGATTACTGCTGTGTCCACGCTTCTTTGGCACTCAAAAAACTGGGGTTTGATACCATCATTGTCAACTGCAACCCAGAAACCGTGTCTACCGACTACGATACCTCTGACAAACTGTATTTTGAGCCGCTGACGCTGGAAGACGTGCTCAGCATTTATCACAAAGAAAAACCCGTCGGTGTTATTGCCCAATTTGGCGGTCAAACGCCCCTTAACTTGGCTGCCGATTTGGAAAAGAACGGTGTGAAAATTTTGGGTACACCCCCCGCCGTTATCGATTTGGCAGAGGACCGCGATTTGTTCCGTGCCATGATGGAAAAACTGGACATTCCCATGCCCGAATCCGGCATGGCAGTGACGGTGGAAGAAGCGTTGGCAATTGCCGAAAAGATTGGCTATCCTGTTATGGTGCGCCCCTCTTACGTGCTTGGCGGCCGCGGTATGGAAGTGGTGTACGACCCCGAAAACCTCAAAAAATATATGGCGGCAGCGGTGGGTGTTACCCCCGACCGTCCCATCCTCATCCCCCGTTTCCTCAATCACGCACTGGAATGTGAAGCCGATGCCATCAGCGACGGCAAACACGCTTTTGTGCCCGCGGTGATGGAGCACATCGAACTGGCAGGTGTTCACTCGGGCGACTCGGCATGCATTATTCCCTCGCGCCATATTTCCAAAGAAAACGTGGCAACTATCAAAGAATATACGCGCAAAATTGCACAAGAAATGGGTGTCAAAGGGCTCATGAACATGCAATACGCCATCGAAGACGGCAAAGTGTTTGTGCTCGAAGCCAATCCCCGTGCTTCTCGCACCGTGCCGCTGGTATCCAAAGTATGCAACATTCGCATGGTCCCGCTCGCGATTGACATTGTCACCGCCGAACTCACAGGCAGACCTTCTCCCGTATCGGCACTCAAAGAACGAAATATTCCGTATTACGGTGTAAAAGAAGCGGTTTTCCCGTTCAATATGTTCCCCGAAGTCGACCCGTTGCTCGGTCCTGAAATGCGTTCCACCGGCGAAGTGTTGGGACTGTCCCATTTTTATGGCGAAGCATTTATCAAAGCACAGGAAGCCACGCAAACCCAGTTGCCGCTTAGCGGAAAAGTATTGATTTCGGTGGACGATAAAGACAAAGACGAAGTGTTGGAGGTTGCCCGCGGTTTGCATGATGCAGGATTTCGGATTTTGGCGACCAAAGGCACCCAAAAAATCCTCACCGATGCGGGTATTCTTTCGGAGTTTGTGTATAAACCGGGCGAAGCCAGACCGGACGTCAACGATATAATAGTCAACGGTGCGGTGGATTTGGTTATCAACACACCCTCGGCAGATGATAACGCCATGGATGACAGTTATTTGCGTAAAGCGGCTATCAAAAAGAAGGTGCCGTACATTACCACCATTGCCGCCGCCAAGGCTGCGGTAAGTGGCATCAAATCCATGAACAAACCGGGCTGCGGGGTTATCAAATCCTTACAAGAACTCCATGCCGAAATCAGCGAAGTAGAATGAATTTACAAAGTAAAAGTGACAAAAAATAATCAACAAGGGAAGGAGTGAGAACGGTGGCGGATAAGTTTGTTTTACATTCTAAATACAAGCCAACGGGCGACCAACCGCAGGCGATTGAAGCATTGGTAAACAGCGTCAATAGCGGAAAACGCGAACAAACGTTGCTTGGTGTTACGGGCTCTGGTAAGACGTTTACCATGGCAAATATTATTGAAAAAGTAAACCGTCCCACACTCGTTCTCGCTCATAATAAAACCCTTGCCGCACAACTTTGCAGTGAGTTTAAAGAATTTTTTCCCGAAAATGCAGTGGAGTATTTTGTCTCCTATTACGACTATTATCAACCCGAAGCGTATATCCCGACGACCGACACGTACATTGAAAAAGATTCGGCAATCAACGACGAAATCGATAAACTGCGCCATTCCGCCACCTGTGCGCTTTCGGAACGGCGGGATGTGATTATTGTTGCCAGTGTTTCGTGCATTTACAGTTTGGGTAACCCCATTGATTATCGCAACATGATTATCTCGTTGCGCCCGGGCATGGTAAAAAAGCGGGATGACTTGTTGGCAAAATTGGTGGACTTGCAGTACGAGCGCAACGACGTCAATTTTGTGCGTAACAAATTCCGCGTGCGCGGTGACGTGGTGGAGATTTTCCCCGCTTATGCCAACGACACGGTGATACGCGTGGAGTTTTTCGGGG
The DNA here is from genome assembly GCA_045590855.1 of Acutalibacteraceae bacterium. Taxonomy (GTDB): domain Bacteria; phylum Bacillota; class Clostridia; order Oscillospirales; family Acutalibacteraceae; genus RGIG3009. The sequence goes on from JAZNRV010000063.1 coordinate 14,771, forward strand.
ATGAGATTGACCGTATCAGCGAAATCAATCCCTTAACAGGTGAGTTCAAAGGTGCTTTGGGGCATATCGGCATTTATCCCGCCTCGCACTACATTGTTCCGCCCGAAAAGTTGGAAGTTGCCATTGCCGAAATCGAGCGCGAACTGGACGAACGCTTGGAACAGTTTAAAGCCGAAGGCAAATTGTTGGAAGCGCAACGCTTGTTGCAACGCACGCGGTACGACATTGAAATGCTGCGCGAAATCGGTATTTGCAAAGGCATTGAAAACTATTCCCGCGTGTTGTCGGGACGAGCTCCCGGTTCTTCGCCGTTTACGTTGCTGGATTATTTCCCCGACGATTACTTGTTGTTTGTGGACGAATCGCACGTCACCTTGCCGCAAGTGCGCGGCATGTACGGCGGTGATGTTGCTCGCAAAAAAAGTTTGGTGGATTACGGTTTTCGTTTGCCCAGCGCGTACGACAACCGCCCGTTAAATTTTGATGAGTTTTATGAGCGAATCAACCAAGTGGTGTTTGTCAGCGCCACGCCGGGGGAACTGGAACGGCAAAAAGGCGGAAAACCGGTCGAACAAATTATTCGTCCCACCGGCTTGCCCGACCCCCAAGTGTTTGTCAAACCTATTGAGGGGCAGATTGACGATTTAATTGGCGAAATCCGCGATTGCGCCGCTCGTAGCGAGCGTGTGTTGGTGACAACGCTTACCAAAAAAATGGCGGAGGACTTGACCGCGTATTTTGAAAACGTAGGCATTCGTGTGCGGTATATGCACCACGATATTGATACGATTGAACGTATGCAAATCATTCGTGATTTGCGTTTGGGCGAATTTGACGTGTTGGTCGGCATCAACTTGTTGCGGGAAGGGTTGGATATTCCCGAAGTATCGCTCGTAGCAATTTTGGATGCCGACAAAGAAGGCTTTTTACGTTCCGAAACCTCGCTCATACAAACCATCGGCCGCGCGGCGCGCAATGCTAACGGCCGCGTGATTATGTATGCCGACGAAGTCACGCCCTCCATGGAACGCGCGCTCAAAGAAACCACCCGCCGCCGCGAAATTCAGTTGGCATACAATGAAAAGCACGGCATTGTGCCGCAAACGATTACCAAAGAAGTGCGCGACGTGTTGCAAATCACGCCCACCGACCGCGCCCGTGACGAAAACGGCAAAGCGCTTTCGGCGCTGGAACGTCGTGAACGTATTGAGCAACTGACCAAAGAGATGCGCCATGCCGCCAAGTTGTTGGAATTTGAACACGCCGCGTGGTTGCGTGACGAAATTGAAAAACTCAAAAAGCAAAAATAACGGAGGGGTGTTATGCTGGACAAAATCACCGTCAAAGGTGCCAGAGAACACAATTTAAAAAATATTACAGTCAGCATTCCGCGGGACAAACTGGTGGTGTTTACGGGACTTTCCGGTTCGGGCAAATCGTCCTTGGCGTTTGATACGATTTACGCCGAGGGACAACGCCGTTACATGGAAAGCTTGTCGTCGTACGCCCGCATGTTTTTGGGACAAATGGAAAAACCCGATGTGGATTCCATCGACGGATTATCACCCGCTATTTCCATTGACCAAAAAACCACGTCGCAAAATCCTCGTTCCACCGTGGGTACTGTGACGGAAATTTATGACTATTTGCGGTTGTTGTACGCGCGCATCGGTATTCCGCATTGTCCCAAATGCGGCAGAGAAATCCGCCAACAAACGGTGGACGAAATTGTCGACCGCATTATGGCACTGGAAAACGGCACGCGGATTCAAGTGCTCGCACCGCTCGCGCGCGGCAAAAAAGGCGAGTTTCAAAAAGAATTGGATGCCGCGCGAAAGTCGGGGTACGTGCGCGTACGCATTGACGGCATCATTTATGACTTGTCGGAAACTATCACACTTGAAAAGAACAAAAAGCACACCGTCGAAGTGGTGGTAGACCGCTTGGTGGTGGCCGACGACATTCGCTCTCGCTTGGCGGATTCGGTGGAAACCGCCACACAACTTTCGGGCGGGCTGTTGTGCGTGAACATTCCCAATGGGGAAGATATGTTGTTTTCGCAAAATTACGCGTGTCCCGAACACGGGTTCAGCATGGAAGAACTAAAACCCCGTATGTTCTCGTTTAACAATCCGTTTGGTGCGTGTCCCAAATGTACGGGTATCGGTATTTTTATGTCGATTGACCCGCAGTTGGTGGTTGGCGATGCTTCATTATCCATTCGTCAGGGCGCTATTCACGCCAGCGGATGGAGTTATTTGGACGGCGGCACCATTGCGCAAATGTATTATGACGGCTTGGCGGCGCACTACGGTTTTTCACTGGATACACCGTGGGAACAACTCCCCAAAAACATTCAAGATTTGTTGCTTTACGGCAACAACGGCGAAAAAATCCGCATGACGCGCAAAATGGAATACGGTTCAGGCGAATATTTTACGGCATTTGAAGGTATCGCCAACAACCTCGACCGCCGCTACCGCGAAACGAGCAGCGATTGGATGCGCACGGAATTGGAATCGTATATGAGCAAAATCCCGTGTCCCGACTGCCACGGAAAACGCCTAAAACCCGAAAGTTTGGCGGTCACCGTGGGTGGCGTCAACATTGCGGATTTGTGCGACAAATCGGTCACCGAATTGTTGGAATTTGTGGAAGAATTGCAAGACAAACTCACCGAACGCGAACATCAAATTGCCGACCGCGTGTTAAAAGAAATTCGTGAGCGATTAGGGTTCCTAAACAGTGTTGGTCTGGAATATTTAACCCTTTCGCGTTCGGCGGGTACGTTGTCGGGTGGCGAAAGTCAGCGCATTCGTTTGGCAACGCAAATCGGTTCTTCGTTGATGGGTGTTTTGTATATTTTGGACGAGCCAAGCATTGGTTTGCACCAACGCGACAATCAAAAATTGCTGGATACGTTATGCCGATTGCGCGACTTGGGAAACACCCTCATTGTTGTCGAACACGACGAAGATACCATGCGCGCCGCCGATTGGATTGTGGATATCGGACCGGGAGCGGGTGTGCATGGCGGCGAAGTGGTGTGTTCCGGCACGGTGGACGAGGTGTGCCGTTGCAAAGATTCGATTACAGGGCAATATCTCAGCGGCAAACGCGTCATACCTGTCCCCGAAAAACGCCGCGAGGGTAACGGAAAAACCTTAACGGTTGTCGGTGCTGCGGCAAATAACCTAAAAAACATTGACGTGTCGTTCAAACTGGGTGCGTTCAACTGTGTAACCGGGGTTTCCGGCTCGGGAAAATCGTCGCTTGTCAACGAAGTGTTGTATAAAAAATTGGCAAAAACGCTTAATCGCGCTCACACGCGTGCGGGTGCGCACAAACACATTCTCGGCATGGAAGAGCTGGACAAGGTTATCGATATTGACCAAGCCCCCATCGGCAGAACGCCGCGTTCCAATCCCGCCACGTATACAGGCGTGTTTAACGATATTCGGGAACTGTATGCTTCTACCACCGATGCCAAAATGCACGGATATTCCGCGGGACGCTTTTCGTTTAACGTCAAAGGCGGTCGGTGCGAAGCGTGTCAAGGCGACGGTATTTTAAAAATCGAAATGCACTTTTTGCCCGATATTTACGTGCCGTGCGAGGTGTGTAAAGGTCAGCGTTACAACCGTGAAACGTTGGAAGTACGCTACAAAGGCAAAAACATTTACGACGTACTGGAAATGACAGTGGAGGAAGCATACCACTTTTTTGAAAGTGTTCCCAAAATTGCCCGTCGACTCAAAACGTTGATGGAAGTGGGACTGGGTTACGTCAAGTTGGGGCAACCCGCTCCCACGTTGTCGGGCGGTGAGGCACAACGCGTGAAGTTGGCAACCGAGCTTTCCAAACGCTCTACGGGAAAAACGGTGTATATTTTGGACGAACCGACAACCGGTTTGCACACCGCCGACGTCGCACAACTCATCACCGTGTTACAGCGGTTGGTGGATGGCGGCAATACCGTCATTGTAATTGAACACAATTTAGATGTGATAAAAAGCGCTGATTATGTGTTGGATTTGGGGCCCGAAGGCGGCAACCGCGGCGGCACACTGGTCGCGGCGGGTACTCCCGAAGAAATTGCCGCAGTACCCGAGTCGTACACAGGACAGTATTTGAAAAAACTTTTATAAACTTTGAGCAAAGGAGGAAAACCGCATGGAAGAACTTTACAGAATTTCTTATTATGCCGGTGTCCAAACGTTACGTTTGTTTCACCGTACGTGGCGGTTTTTCACCTTTGTTTTTTTACCGCTGCAACACTTGTGGTGGCGTGTGGTACATGCCGTACGCCGTCGAAAAGAAAACCCGCTATCCCCCAAAATTAAGCGAGTTTTTTCGCGGTTTTATTTGAGCGGTCAAAAGGTCAAAACAGCATGGCAAAAAAGCAAACTGCTCGGCATTTTACAAGCCTTGTATTTGCCGATTTCTGCCGTGCGGTGCTATCCTCGTTTTGCCAAAGGCCTGGTAACGCTGTGGATTGTGGTGGGGGCCATTGCGGTCATGACAACCACCATTCGGTATTGGGGCAACACAACATTTGCTTTGGCTTTGGATACTGACGGAAAAACGTGGGGGTATGTCACAGATGAGTCGGTATTGCAAAAGGGTATCGCCATTGCCAACGAACGGATAGCCTCGTTGAATCAAACCGTCACGTGGGAAAACAGCCAAAACGTCACGGTACGCATGGTGGCGCAATCGAGTGTTTTGGATTCCAAGGAGGTTTGCGACCATTTGTTATCGCAAACAAAACTGCCTTTGACAGAAGCGGCGGGTGTGTATGTTGACGGTGTTTTTTACGGTGCAGTTTCCTCACGGCGGGGAGGGCGACACCTTTTGGATGAAATTTTGGAAGAGGGTTGCGAAGGGAAAGACGACGTAACAGCATCTTTTTTGGAAAAAGTGGAACTTGTGTCGGGGCAGTATCCCGAGTCGCAAATCATACCAACTGAACGAATGAAACAAAAATTGTTGTCCCAAGACGAAACTTCGTATTACGAAGTGGTGGCAGGGGACACCTTGCAAAAAGTGGCAAAAAAAGTCAACCTTTCGACAGAAAATTTGAAGCAACTCAACCCTACTGTTGGCAAGGTGTTAAAAAGAGGACAAAAACTTGTTATAAAAAAAGGCAATCCGCTGGTGCGCGTGTTGGTGTCGGGCACTGTTGAGTACGACGTAGAAACACCGTTTAGCACACGACGGGTGGCAGATGCTTCGGATTACGAAGGCAATGAACGCATTCGCGTAAACGGCGAAAACGGAAAAAGCCGAGTCACCGCCGTGGCAACGTATTTGGACGGGGTGGAGCAATCGTGCGTGATTGTTTCTTCGCGGGTTATCAAAGAACCCACCACCCAAGTCATAGCATACGGCACCAAAAAAATCGACAACAAATACCAAGGCGGTCAGTATTCGACAGGACGTTTCATTTGGCCCACGCCTTGCACGCGATTTATCACTTGTTATTTTAACTCTTCTGCTTCTGCGCGTCACAACGGTATTGATATCTGGAAGCGCGACATGACGGGCGAAGATATTTTGGCGGCAGACGGCGGCAAGGTCATTGTGGCCGAAAACCCCAAAGGTACGTCTTATTGGTCGTTTGGTAAATACATTATCATCGACCACGGTGGCGGTTACCAAACGGTATATGCTCATTGCAGTGAGTTGCTGGTCAAAGAGGGCGACACAGTATTGCAAGGTCAACGCATTGCGTTGGTGGGGAACACCGGACGCAGCACGTCGCCGCACTTGCATTTTGAGGTGCGCGTCAACGGACGACGCGTCAATCCGCTTAAATTTTATTAATGTGTTTGTATACATAAGACTTGTAGCGACACTGTCTTTATGATATAATAAAAAAGTTAGAATTTTAAAAAGACAGGAAGATTGAAAATGGGAACACGGGAAAATTTGAGAAACATTGCCATTATTGCGCACGTTGACCACGGCAAAACCACCTTGGTGGACCAAATGTTGCGCCAAAGCGGCATTTTCCGTGAAAATGAACAAGTATCGGAACGGGTGATGGACTCCAACGATTTGGAAAAAGAGCGGGGCATCACCATTTTGTCAAAAAACACCGCCGTCATGTACGGTAACACCAAAATCAACATTGTTGACACCCCCGGGCACGCAGATTTCGGTGGAGAAGTAGAACGTATTTTAATGATGGTCGACGGCGTTTTGCTGCTGGTCGATGCGTTTGAGGGGTGCATGCCGCAAACCCGTTTTGTGCTCAAAAAAGCGTTGGGGTTGGGCAAACGCCCCGTTGTGGTAATCAACAAAATCGATCGCGACGGTGCTCGTCCGGCAGAGGTTATTGACGAATTGTTGGATTTGTTCATTGAACTTGGTGCCGACGAAGACCAATTGGAATTCCCCGTGGTGTATGCTTCGGGACGTGATGGGTATTCCTCGCTTGACCCGTCTGTGCGTGAGGGGAATATGCAACCGTTGTTCGAGGCGATTTTGCAGCATGTTCCTGCACCGCAAGGGGACTTGGACGGACCGTTGCAAATTTTGTTTTCCAACATCGATTACGACGATTACGTCGGCAGAATCGGCGTTGGCCGTGTGGAACGCGGTACGGTACGCAACGGACAGGCTGTTACTTTGTGCAAAACCGACGGTACTACCGTTAACGCGCGTATCGGTAAACTGTATCAGTTTGAGGGTTTACATCGCGTGGAGCATGAAACCGCCGCGCTTGGCGATTTGATTGCCGTAACAGGTATTGCGGGATTGAACATTGGGGAAACCGCGTGTGACCCGTTAGCAGTGGAAGCGTTGCCTTTTGTTCGCATTGACGAACCCACGATTTCCATGGTGTTTATGGTCAATAACAGTCCTTTTGCAGGACGCGAAGGCAAGTTTGTCACCTCGCGCAATTTGCGGGACCGTCTGTTCAAAGAAGTGGAAACCAATGTCAGCATGCGTGTAAAAGAAGCCGATTCCACCGACGCGTTTGAGGTTTCGGGTCGCGGTGAACTGCATTTGTCGGTGCTGATCGAAACCATGCGTCGGCAAGGCTATGAATTTGCTGTCAGCCGTCCGCAGGTCATTTACAAACACGATGAAAACGGAGCTTTGTTAGAACCGATGGAACTGCTCATGATTGAAGTACCCGAAAACTATGTGGGCGTTGTCATGGAAAAACTCGGCACCCGCAAAGCGGAATTGCTCAACATGGTCACACGGGAAACCGGTGCCAGCCATTTGGAATTTCGCATTCCGTCGCGAGGGCTTATGGGATATCGGCAACAATTTTTGACCGACACCAACGGCAATGGTATCATGAACAGTGTGTTCGATGGTTACGAGCCGTACAAAGGCGATATTCCGCAACGTGTGCAAGGGTCGTTGGTGGTGTTCGAAACAGGCGAAACCAGCAGTTACGGTTTGTTTAACGCCCAAGACCGCGGTGCGTTGTTTGTGGGACCTTCCGTTTCGGTATACGAGGGGATGATTGTTGGGCAATCTCCCAAAAGTGAAGATATTGCTGTCAACGTGTGCAAGAAAAAGCACGTTACCAACATGCGTGCCGCCGGTTCGGACGAAGCGTTGCGCTTGACTCCGCCGGTTGTGCTTTCGCTGGAACAATCACTCGAATTTATCAATGATGACGAATTGGTGGAAGTGACTCCCGAAAGCATACGTTTGCGCAAACGTATTCTTTCCAAAGAACAACGCATGAAAGAATACGCCAAGAAAAAAGGATGACACACTTCGCAGCCCGTCCGTTATGGGTGGCGGGGATTGTTGTTTTACTCGTTTGTCTTGTTTCACCGTGGATACCTTTGGATGCCGTACGGTGGTTGTTGTATGGCAGCAGTATAGCATTAGTTTTGTTTTTGGCAATACCCGTTGTGCGGCGGTTGCGCATACCGGTTGTGTTTGCGTTGGCATGTGTAGTGGCGTCTGTCTCCTATTTGGCAGCACAAAGCCGCTATTTATCGACAGCCGCACAAGTTGGAGAAACCGTTTTTCTGCAAGCGCAAGTCAGGCCACATAGCGGCGATACTGTCTATTTGCAGGTACAAGGCGGGCAACTGCCAAAAGGTGTGGGGCTTGTACTATATAACAACCCATCCGACGAGCCCTATGAACCGTACGAAATCTTATCAACTCGTTTTCGCGTAGTAGATTTTGAAAACCAAGGTCTTTCGGCTTTGCAAAGCAAAGTATCGGACATTTGGTTTGCGGTAAAAGCGGAAGAAGAAATTGTTCGCTCTGCGGGACGTGTACCGTGGACCGATGTGTTTTATCGCATCCGTTGTGCAGCGGTAGAGAGCATCGAGCGCGTACTCCCCAAAGGAACGGCAGCCGTTGTTTCGGGTATTTGTTTTGGCGATGACAAAAACTTGTCATTGGCGGCAACCAATTCGTTTCGTACGTGCGGCGTTACGCACTTGTTTGCCGTTTCGGGATTACATATGACCGTGTTGGCACAAGGTATCCTGTATTTGCTCAAAAAATGTCGAATATCGCGTATTGCGCAATGCTTTGTGGCTATGGCCTGTTATGGGCTTTTATGATGATTGTGGGCTTGTCCGCTTCGGTATTGCGTGCGGGTGTGTTGTGTACGCTGGTGTTGTTGGGAATTTGTTTGCACCGTCAAGCAGACTCTCGTACGTCGCTGGGTTTGGCACTTGTCATTTTGCTTGTTGGCAACCCGTTCGCTGCATATGATGTGGGGTTGTTGCTCTCGTTTGTGTCAACCTACGGATTGTTGATTTGGTCAAACCCATTGTACCAAGGACTACTGCGCATTCCTCATGCGTGGATGGGTGATACCGTCGGTAAATGCTGGAAAACCATCCTAAGCGGCACAGCCGTCACGTTGGCGGCAACGGTTGCCACCGCACCGGTGTTGGTACTCTATTTTGGGGAAGTATCTTTGGTAAGCGTTTTGTCAAACTTACTTATTATGTTACCGGCAGAGTGGATTTTAATTCTGGGTTGTTTGGCATCTGCGGTTGTTCCGATAATTCCGTTTGTAGGCAATGCCGTTTTATTTTTCTGTGGCGTTTTAGCAAAATATATTCTTTGGATATGTGATAAGGTGACAAACATCCCGTTTTCCACCGTTTCGCTCAAAACCTTACCGTGGTTGTTGTGGTTGGTGGCGGCATACGTTTTGTTGGCCGTGGGTTGGCTGTTGTACCGCAAACGCGGCGTGCTGTTCGGCGCCGCGGCTTCGGTTGTGATATTGTGTGTGCTGTTGTTACTTACCCACTCTTTTTCAAAAAATCGTCTTGTCATTCAAACGGTTCCGTCAAATACCGATTTGGCGGTATACGTACAGTCTGACGGGCATCATTCGTTGGTGCTGTCCGTCACTTCCTCAGACACCTTGGAAGCGACAGCCACACACCTTAAAAAGCAAGGGGTTTCTCGGTTGGATACCGTAGTATTCATTGGTGGTAACGCCACGGTGGTTGCTGTCTCACTAAGTGCTTTAGACGAATTGGTCACCGAAAAAACTCACTGTGTTTACGCGGATGTCAATGTCCCGTTTGTCGGTCACGATTTGTTACACGCTGCCACCAAGTTCGGCAAAAACGGCAGTTTGGTTTTTGAACAAGGATTTTTGCAATTGACGGTGGGAGAAAACCGCGCTCTCTTTGCGGCAAACGCCGCTCAAAGGGAACGGTTACCGTCGAATCTTCAAGACACACCGTTGTTGTTTTCGGCGGGGCAAGTGGAGTTTGTGTGCGAAACACAAGGATTGCCAAAAGGTTTGGTTTTGCAACAACCGTTACCGGTTTTTGTATTAAAAAAAGGCGAGGTTTGGTATAAAGCGATAAGGAGATGAAGCATGTGCCGTCTACCGAAAAAGATTTGAAACAGCATTTGAAAAGCGAGGAAGTCAAACAAGTCTATTTGCTGTACGGCGAAGAAAGTTATCTGACCACCCACTATGTGGAACAACTGGTGGGCAAATCCGGTGTGCGCGAAAACGATGAACTCAGCGTGTTCAATTACCAACGCTTTGACGGTCAAGAAAGTTCTTTTGATGCCATCGAAGCGGCGGCAGAATCCTTGCCGCTTATGGCAGATATCAAATGTGTCACAGTGAGCAACTGCGACGTTACCGCCGCGGCAATCTTTGACCGCGCCATGGCGCTTGTCAGCGACCCGCCGGAGGGAACCGTGCTGATTTTTTGGATGACCACCCTGCTTTCAGACGGCAAACTGAACGCCAAATGGAAACAGTTTGCCGAAGCGGTAGAAAAAAACGGAATGTGTGTTGTCTTTCCTCGCAAAGATAACGAAGAAATTGCCCGCATTTTATGCGCCGGTGCCGGTCGCCGCGGTTGTTTGATGAAACCGCAAACCGCGCTTTTTCTGGTGGAACAATGCGGAAACGATATGAACTTGTTACTCAACGAGTTGGACAAACTCTGCGCTTTGGCGGCAAACGGCGAAATCACCGTTTCTATTTTGGAACAAGTCGCCACCAAAAACTTAAACGCGCAAGCATACGAATTGTCCGGTGCCATTTTGAAAAACCAATATGAAAAAGCCTATATTATCTTGCATCGGTTGTTTGCCTCCAAAACCGAACCGCTCATGATTTTGGCGGCGCTGTCAAACGCCTATACCGATATGTACCGTGCTAAACTGGCGGCAATCGATGGACGACAAGTCGAAACACTGGTGGAAGAATTTGACTATAAAGGAAAAGCGTTTCGTCTGCGGTATGCCGCGCGCGATTGTAGCCGACTTTCCTTGGAAGCGTTGCGTGAAAGTTTGGAACTGTTAGCGCAAGCCGACCGTCGCTTAAAATCCTCTTCAAGCGACAAAAAGACCGTGCTGGAAGAATTGGCGGCAAAACTGATTATCACCGCCAAATTGGGACAAACGCTATGAGCGTTACCATAAAAGAGGCGGTTGTGGTAGAAGGTCGTTACGATGCGGCGCGTTTACGCCAAGTAGTGGAAACCACAGTAGTACAAACCGATGGTTTCGGCATTTTTCGTAACCCCCAAACGATGACACTGTTGCGCAAATTGGCCGCAACAAACGGACTCATTGTGTTGACCGACAGTGACGCGGCAGGTTTTGTGATTCGTGACCGCATCAGCAGTGCTTTGCCCAAAGAGGCAGTAAAACATGCGTACATACCCGAAATCAAAGGAAAAGAGCGTCGCAAGCAAACACCCTCCAAAGAAGGCTTGTTGGGTGTTGAAGGGCAAGAAAACGAAGTGATTCTCAACGCTCTTTTGCGTGCAGGTGCCACGGTAGAGGGGGCAGAGTTTACGAAAAAATCGCCGTTTTTAACCAAAGCGCGGGCGTATCAAGAGGGGCTTTGCGGCGCTCAAAACAGTGCCGAACGCCGAAAACGACTGTTACAATGTTTGCAACTTCCTCAAAAATTATCGACTAACCGCTTGTTGGAGGTTTGCAACGCGTTGCTCACCGAAGAAGAATACGAAAAACTTTTGCAACAACTAAAACAAGAGGAAAAGGATTCCGCTTTATGAAACCAATTATTTTAGCCTCGGCATCCCCCCGTCGTCGGGAAATTTGCGATTTGCTGGGAATTACCTACACGGTAAAACCCGCCAAAACGGAGTTACCGACACGCACCGACCTGCCACCCGAGCAAGCGGTGTTGCAAGTAGCGCGCAGTAAAGCCCAAGAGGTTGCCGCAAACCACAAAGGCGAAGTAGTGCTCGGTGCCGATACGGTGGTGGCAATCGAAAACGAATTGTTGGGCAAACCCCGCAACGAAGAAGAGGCCGCTGCCATGTTGCGCCGCCTTAGCGGCAAAAAGCACCATGTGATTACCGCGGTGTGGGTGTGTGACGGCGAGCGTAGCGAAGGCTTCTCCGATATCGCCGAAGTGGAATTTATGCCGATGAGTGATGAGGAAATCACCGAATACGTGCAAAGCGGCGAACCGATGGATAAAGCAGGCGCGTACGCCATACAGGGCAAAGGTATGCGCTATATCCGTGGGATAAACGGTGACTTTTATACCGTCATGGGCCTACCCTCGGGACGGTTGTATGCTTTTTTGAAAAATCACATCTAAAAACAAAAAGTGATACGCCAGAAAATTTCCTTCGCGGCGCCCTTTTAAATTTTTTAT
>JAZNRV010000064.1:0-19993 GCA_045590855.1 Acutalibacteraceae bacterium
AAAAATTTTTACTTTTGCAGGTCAGGGAGTTTCTGCCGCCGGATTTTTTGTGCGGAGAAGTGTGAGTTTGCCGCAAGGCTGTCGCCTTGCAAAAACGAACACAACCCCGCACATATAAAGGCGGCGAGCGAAACCACAAAGGGTTCGACTCTCGCCAGCCTACAAGTTGACAAAAAACCCCTGCCGCGCTGTACGACAGGGGTTTTGAATCGGTTTACCTTAGACGGCGCGGGTGACCTTACCGGAACGCAAGCAACGGGTGCAGGCATATACCCTTTTGGGAGAACCGTTCACCACAGCCTTGACGCGTTTGATATTCGGACGCCAGGTACGATTGGATCGACGATGCGAGTGAGAAACTCGAATGCCGAAAGTTACGCTTTTACCGCAGAAATCACATTTAGCCATGTTCTGCACCTCCTTTAAAAAAGCATCGGCGCTAGTTAAATAATATCGCCAAATTCTATACAACAGAAGTATATTAGCAGATTTCAAACGGAAAAGCAAGTTTTTTTTGAAACTATTTTGATTTTTTTTGATAAAGTGCGAAAAATCGCTGTAAAAATGCTTTTTTTCTTGTAATTTGTTTCAAAACGCGCTATAATTTACTGTGGTATAATTTTTTAGATAGGACGGTCTTTTTAATGCTGTATACCGTAGTTCAACAAGCAGACGACTTATCATTTTTTGGGCTTGTGCTGGTCATACTCAGCTATGTGGCATTGGTGCTGGTTATGTTGCCTATGCACGAGTTTGCCCACGCGTTTGTGGCAACCAAATTGGGTGACCAAACGGCGCGTTGGCATGGCAGATTGACAATCAATCCGTTTGCTCATTTGGACAAGTGGGGTACAATTATGCTCTTCTTGTTTGGTTTTGGTTATGCTAAGCCTGTTCCGGTAAATCCCGGCAATTTCAAAAACCCCAAACGCGGAATGTCCTTGGTTGCCTTGGCTGGTCCGCTTTCCAATATTATCATGGCGGCGTTGGCTATGGTGATATATCGTATATTAACGCTTTTTTTACTTCCGATTTCGGTGTTGTTAGTAGCACAAATCATTTTAATCGATGTATTTACGATGGTTAATTTGAATTTGGCAATTTTTAATTTATTACCCGTGCCGCCGCTGGACGGTTCGCGTATTTTCGCATCCATTTTACCTGCACGGTGGATGAATACCATGGAATACTATTCACGGTATGTGACTATTGCCTTATTGGCTTTAATCGCCTTTGGAGCTTTGGACTATCCGATTGGGTTATTAAGAAGCTTTTTATTCCGCATTCTGAGAATTATCATTGGCTTATAATTTGTTTCAAGGACGTGTCACATGGAAATCTCGTATAAGTTGCCGGATTTTGAGGGGCCGTTAGACCTGCTGTTGTATCTGGTACAAAAAAACAAACTGAATATTTATGATATTCCTATCCATGAACTGCTCGAACAATATCTTTCTACCATCCAAACCATGCAAGAAATGGATATGGAAGTGGCTACCGAGTTTTTGGATATGGCAGCGCGCTTGGTGCAAATCAAATCGGCCATGTTATTGCCGCAACACGACGAGGGAGAAGAGTTAAAGCAACAACTCACCGGTGAGTTGATTGAGTATCAACTCTGTCAAGAAGCGGCACGCCGTATGCAACAGCAGTGTATCGGCGGTGATTTGTTTGTCCGTCTACCGATAGAGTTGGAACCGGATTATACGTATCGTCGCAATCATTCGCCATTGGAATTACCCGAAGCCTATTTTTCGGCGGCGGGCAGGGGACAGCGACGGCTGCCGCCTTCGCCGCAGGTTTTTCATAATATTGTGGCAAGGAAAATTGTGTCGGTTGCCTCAAAAATTGTTTTTGTTTTGCGTAAACTGCGTGTTGGCAAATCGGTTTCCTACCGTTCGCTGTATAACACGGCCAAAAACAAATCCGAGTTAGTCGCCACTTTTTTGGCAGTGCTGGAATTGATTAAAGATAAACGTATCACCGTTGATGGTGAGGGAGAACGTCAGCAAGTGACTTTGCTGAAGCACAAAGGGGAACCGAATGATGGAAATTAAAGAATATAAAAGTGCTATTGAAGCTGTCTTGTTTGCCCACGGCGACCCCATCGAGGCGGAACGCTTGGCAGAAATTTTGGAATTGGATGTAGAAACCGTGCATCGTTTGGCAGAAGATTTAATGAGCGAAATTAACACACGTGCCGGCGGTATTACTATGTTGCGTTTAGATGACCGCTATCAATTGTGTACGCGCAAAGAATATGCGGCACCTATTCGCCGCGCGTTGGATATTCGCCGTAACACACCGCTTTCGCAAGCGGCAATGGAAGTGCTGGCAATTATTGCTTATAATCAACCCGTAACCAAAGCGTTTGTGGAACAAGTACGTGGTGTGGATTGCAGCGCGGTTATTCAAGGTTTGCAACAAAAGAATTTGATTGAAGAACAAGGCCGTTTGGAATTGCCGGGACGCCCGCTTCTGTACGGTACAACACCCGTGTTTTTGCGTTGCTTTGGCATTTCCAAATTAAGCGAATTGCCGCCGCTTCCGCAAAAAGAGGAAGAAGCACGCATGATTGAAACCACGTTGGAAGAAGTAATCGAAAGGGCAGAATTCGGAAAAAACGAGGAGGAATGATAAAGAATGTGGGCAGCTGTTTTATACGGTCTTCTCGGATTGTTTTTGCTGTTGCTGATTGTTTTACTTATTCCTGCCTTTTTACAACTGGATTTTTCGGAAGAACTCACGTTTTGCGTACGTATTTTGGGAATTCCCGTTTTTCGTTTTTCCTCGGACAAGCCGACGAAAACCAAGGAACAAACCGTGCCCAAAACAGCGACGGAAAACGAAGAGCAATCGTTGTGGAAAACGGTAGCACAAACACTCAAAAGCGATGGTGTTACCGCAACGGTACAGTATGTTCAAAAAGGTGCCTCTTTGGTTACCGGTGCGGTGCGAAAAGTTTTTCGAATTATTACGATGGATAAATTGATTATTAAACTTACGGTAGCATCCGAAGATGCGGCGCATACCGCACAAGATACCGGGAAAATATGTGCTATACTGTATCCGGCAATCACCACTTTACAAAGTGTGTTAAAAATCAAAAGACGCGAGGTAACGGTCACTCCCGATTTTTTAGCGGAAAAAGGGAGAGTGGAAATTCATGTTTTGGCTCATGCCATGCCCTTGCGACTTTTGTGGGTTGGATTTGGGTTGTTTCGTCAATACTCTGCGTGGCAGAAGACAATAAAAAAAGAAAACAAGGAGGAAATCAGTTATGGAAAATAAAGTACACGGATTGATGGGATTATCCATCGATAAAATCAAAGAAATGGTAGATGTTAACACGGTTATCGGTGAACCGATGGTGTTGGCAGATGGCATGACACTGATTCCTGTTTCGCGTGTGAGTTACGGCTTTGCTTCCGGTGGCTCAGATTTGCCGACAAAAGGTACACAAGAATTGTTTGGCGGCGGCGGTGGTGCCGGTATTAACATTACCCCGATTGCTTTTTTGGTAGTTAACGAAGGTAATGTTCGTGTGGTGCCCATGGTTTCTACGCCGGATAGTATCAATCAAATTGTGAATATGGTGCCGGGCGTAGTCGATAAAATCGGCGGTTTCTTTAATAAGGACAAAAAATAAGTATTTTTTGCCTTCTTCTTACATAATTTTTGTAAGAAGCGGGTGAATATATGATATATAAAAAAATTGTTTCCTTGTTCTTGATAGCAGGACTTTGTTTTTTGTTTGTTCCCACCGTATCGGCAACGGATAAGGGCTTCTCATTATCGGCGCAGTCTGCGGTGCTGTATGAGCCTGAGTCCGGTCGGTTTTTGTATGAAAAGCAAGCTGATAAACCGCGTGCAATGGCCAGTACCACCAAATTGATGACAGCTTTGGTGGCAGCGGAAATACTTCCCCTTGAACGAGAAGTTACCATACCGGAACAAGCGGTATATGTAGAGGGAACGGCACTTGGTTTGCGCGGCGGCGATGCAATTACGGTTAACGATTTAATGATAGGGATGCTTTTATCCTCCGGCAACGATGCCGCCAACGCATTGGCGCTACTATGCAGTGGCTCATTACCGGCTTTTTCAAAACGAATGAACGAGAAAGCAAAGATGCTGGGCATGACAAATTCTTATTTTGTCACACCATCGGGTTTGGATGAGGGAGAGCACGCATCAACAGCGCGCGATATGGCACTGCTTGGTGCCGCGGTTTTGAAAGTTCCTGCCCTGGCGCAAATTTGTGCCATGCAAAAAGCGACGGTGCGATTTGGCAATCCCAAGCGTGCTGTTACTATCAAAAACCATAACCGCCTGTTGTCGTTGTATCCCGAAACGATTGGGTTAAAAACCGGATTTACCAAAAAAGCGGGACGCTGTTTAGTATCCGCCGCAAAGCGGGACGGTGTAACGCTGGTGGCGGTTACGTTGCAAGCACCAGACGATTGGAACGACCATATTGCACTGTTTGAATATGGGTTTTCCAAGGTGTCCGCGGTAGAGCCCTCTTTACCCATATTGCCCTTACTTTCTGTAGCCGGAGGCGAAGGGGATAAGGTTTCGTTAGCAGTAAACAGTCCTAAACCTATGGTCTTGTTAAATGAAGAGAGAAAGAAACTTTCCGTTTCACTTAATCTACCGGCATTTGTTTGGGCCCCTGTTTCAAGCGGTCAAACCGTCGGTACGGTAGTTTATCAAATGAATGGTCAGGTTGTTCAAACCATACCTATTATTGCTAAAAACACGGTGTTGGTGCGTTCGCAAAAACCTTTTTTTCAAAAGTGGATAGAATATATTACGTTATTGTTAAAAGAGATGTAGGAGTTAAAAATGGCAGTAATTCGTTTGCAAAAATTTTTGGCAGACCGTGGCGTTGCCTCACGGCGCAAAGCAGAAGAAATGATAGAGCAGGGGATAGTGCGTGTGAACGGTCACCCTGCCAAACTGGGCGATAAAGTGGACGAACGTCGCGACTTGGTAACGGTGCGCGGAAAACGCGTGGAAGCAAAACAAGAATTGGTTTATTTGATGCTCAACAAACCGCGAGGATATATTACCACGTTAAGTGATGAAAACGGTCGAAAATGCGTTGCGGATTTAGTGCGTGATATTGGAGTGCGTGTGTATCCTGTCGGGCGTTTGGACAAAGATTCCGAAGGAATGCTTCTTTTGACGAACGATGGGAATTTTTCCAATGCCATGATGCATCCTTCCGCCCATGTGCCAAAACACTATCGCGTGACGTTACGTTCGGTGGTTTTGCCGGAACAACTTACACAACTTCGCGAAGGTGTAATGGTTGACGGCAGAAAAACATTACCCGCAGATGTTGCGGTTGCCTTAGAAGAACCGCAAACCGCCACAACAGCACCAAGAACGGTGTTGGAAATCACTTTGTATGAAGGACGCAATCGTCAGATTCGTAAAATGTGTGAAGCGTTGGGGCTGGAAGTTATTCGCCTGAAACGTTTTGCGATGGGCGGCGTGAAATTGGGTATGTTGCCCACGGGTAAGTGGCGACGCTTAGACCCCAAAGAAGTGCGTTCGTTGGTGATGGCGGCGCAAGTGACGGAAAAAATTGCTGCTGATTATATAAAAAACGGGAAGAGGGTGTCGAAAAATGATTACCATACTTCCCGTCGATGAGATAAAAACAAAAGAACTGGCGAAAAAGGAAAACGTTTCGTTGCCCGTTTTTGCCATGTGCATGACAGACGGTTCGGAAGAATTGGGATACGTATTATACCGTTTGGAAAAAGATGTTTTGGAAATTGTAAAACTGTTTTCCTGCGATTCTTTTTTGGAAGAAGGTTTGGTGCGCGCCGCATTAAACGATGGGGTGAACCGCCAAGCGATAACAGCGGTTTGCCGTGAAACCTCACTTTTTTTCTTGTTGGAATCATTGGGATTTTCACAAAAAGAAGAGGTCATGACCATTTTTATCCCCGATTTTTTTAACAAGCCTTGTCATCATTGACTGAAAGTAATAAGGAATTGGCTTTTTTTCATGTTTTTCTTTGGAAATTTGCTTGTTTTTTAAGGAAAAATAAGGTATACTAATAACAAATTATTATACTGGTGTAATTTGGTTTTATAGGGAGGTTGTTTGAAAGCATGAGTGTTAAAACGCTTGATGCCCGGCAACAGTTGGAACTGCTTTTTGATGCCGGAACATTTACAGAAATTGACCGTTTGATGCAAGACGGCGAAAAATCTGTCTCTGTTATTAGCGGCTATGGTTTTATCAACGATATGCCGGTATATGCCTTTGCACAGGACAAGTCTGTAAGCAATGGTGCTGTCAGCAAAGCACACGCGGCTAAAATTCAATCGGTATATCGCATGGCGGAACAAAACGGAGCACCGCTCGTTGGAGTGTTTGATAGCGATGGTATTCGCTTAACGGAAGGTTTGGAGGCAATGGATGCAATAGCCGATATTTTATCCGCCGCCAACAATATTTCCGGTGTGGTACCGCAAATAGCTGTGATTACCGGTTCTTGTGTCGGTTCGGCGGCGTTGATTGCTTCGGCGGCGGATGTGGTGATTGCGGTAGAAGGTGCCGATTACTACTTGAACCAAGGTGATGACGCCGCTAATGTGGATATCATTACACAAACGACGGAAGATGCCTTGCAAAAAGTGCGTGAAGTATTGAACTATTTACCGGCAAACAATTTGTCAGTAGTTCCGATTGTGGAGTCGGCAGAGATTGTCGGTACAATGGCAGAATCTGCGTTGGAATTGTTAGCCGATGCAGGGTCTGTTGTTTCGCTGTATCGCGATGACGTGGCGGCTTTTGCTCGTATCCACGGTGTTTCTTGCGGTATTGTTACGTTACAAGCGGAAGAAAAATTATCGTGTTGCGCGGTTTCTCGCGCGGCCCGCTTTGTCCGTCTTTGCGATAGCTTTTCACTTCCCGTAATCACTGTGGTAGATGCCGCTGGTTTTTCCGGATTAAAATGTGCTACAAAGCTGTGTCAAGCCTATGCCGAGGCAACAACGGCTAAAATCACGTTAATCACCGGCAAAGCCTATGGTTCGGTATATATTGCCGTGGCGGGCAAAACAGCGGGTGCCGACGTGGTGTTGGCATGGGAAGACGCCTCGATTTCGGCATTGCCCCCCGAAACCGCTATCCATATTTTATGGACAGACCGTTTGACAGAAATGAAAGAACCTAAAACAGAGCGCGCAACTTTGGCAGAAGAGTACCGTGTTACTTGTTGCAATGCTGAAACGGCGGCAAAACAAGGCGCTGTAACGGATGTAATCACGCGTGAGGAAAGCCGACAAGCAGTTGCCTCTTTTATGGAAATGCTTTCGGGTAAGCGAGTGACCAAATTGCCGAAAAAACACGCAAACATTCGGCTGTAAAATAAAAAGTTAAGATTTTTATAAAAAGAAAGGTCGATATTCATGAAACAATTCAACATTACCGTTAATGGAAAAACCTATTCCGTCCAAGTCGAAGAAGTTGCCGCCGGTACCGCTCCTGTTGCTGCTCCGGCTCCGGCAGTAGTTGCCGCACCTGCCCCTGCACCGGTGGTAGCTCCGGCTCCTGTTGCTGCTCCCGCTCCCGCGCCTGCTGCAGCTCCTGCACCGGTTGCTGATGTTGCCACCGGCTCCGAAACGGTTACGGCTCCCATGCCGGGCACCATTGTTAATGTGTTGGTTTCTGCCGGACAATCCGTCAAATCCGGTGACACCTTGCTCGTTTTGGAAGCCATGAAAATGGAAAATGAAATCATGGCTCCGCGTGACGGAGTAGTGGCCGGTGTACACGTTGCTAAGGGTGACAGCGTTGATTCCGGCAAAGTGTTAGTTTCTTTGCAATAACTTAGAAAGGATTGATTGGTTTGGCAAAGGTCGGAATTACCGAAACCATTCTCCGAGATGCGCATCAATCTTTGATTGCCACTCGTATGACAACCGAAGAAATGTTACCGGCATTGGAAATGTTAGACGATATTGGCTATCATTCACTGGAATGCTGGGGGGGCGCTACCTTTGACTCCTGTCTTCGTTTTTTGAATGAAGATCCTTGGGAACGCTTGCGCACGTTAAAGAAGCATATGCCTAAGACACCGTTGCAAATGTTATTCCGTGGTCAAAATATGTTGGGATATCGCCATTATGCTGACGATGTTGTGGAATATTTTGTCCAAAAATCGGTTGCTAACGGTATTGATGTCATTCGTATTTTTGATGCTTTGAATGATATTCGCAATTTGGAAACCTCCATTAAAGCAGCCAGAAAAGAAAAAGGTGCTCATGTTCAGGTGGCTGTGTCATATACCACCAGTCCGGTGCATGACGTAAAGTATTTTGTTAATTATGCCAAGCAATTGGAATCTGCCGGTGCAGATTCCCTGTGCATCAAAGATATGGCCGGTTTGTTGGTGCCGTACGCTACGTATGAACTGGTTCGGGAAATCAAGAAGGAAGTATCCATTCCGGTGCAACTGCACTCGCATTACACCGCCGGTATTGCCGACATGGTTTTGATGAAAGGTATTGAAGCCGGTGCCTCGGTGATTGATACCGCCCTTTCTCCGTTAGCTATGGGTACGTCGCATCCGGCAACGGAATCGATGGTAGCCGCTTTGGCGGGCACAGAATACGACACCGGTCTTAATTTGGTGAAATTAAAAGAGGTTAGCCAGTATTTCCAATCGCTTCGCAAAAAATATATGGAAAGCAGTTTGCTCAACCCCAAAATGTTGGAAGTCGACACCAATGCTTTGATTTATCAAGTGCCGGGTGGTATGCTTTCAAACTTGGTCAGTCAACTCAAACAAGCCGGACGTGAAGACCAATTGGAAGAAGTGCTCAACGAAGTACCGCGTGTACGTGAAGATGCAGGGTATCCGCCGCTCGTAACACCGTCCTCGCAAATTGTGGGTACGCAAGCGGTATTCAACGTTATCGGCGGAGAACGGTACAAAATGGTTACCAAGGAATTTAAAGGTTTGGTACGTGGTGAATACGGTGCTACTCCGGTGCCGATTGACCCCGAATTTGTCAAAAAGATTATCGGTGACGAGCAACCGATCACTTGCCGTCCGGCTGACCGTTTGGATCCGGAATTAGATACTATTCGTGAAGAAATGAAAGAATGGTATGAGCAAGAGGAAGACGTGCTGACTTATGCACAATTTGGACAAGTAGCCGTAAAATTCTTTGAAAATCGCCGTAATGAAAAATATCATATTGATGGGAAACATCTGAATACAGAGGAAAAGGTGCATCCCGTCTGACATGACTATTGTCCGAAAGCCCAAAAAGGGCTTTCGGATTTGGCAATTAAAGGAGTGTTAAAATGATACGTAGTATGACGGGTTACGGTCGCTGTCAAGAAGTGCTTGAGGGCTGGGACGTTACCGTGGAAATCAAGTCGGTTAACCACCGTTTTTTTGAATATTCTTCACGCTTACCTCGTACGTGTGGTTTTTTGGACGACAAACTAAAAAACTTTTTGCAGCAACGCATTGCTCGCGGTAAAGTGGAAGTATACGTTTCGTTAGATGCCGTTGAACAAGTTGACAGCCACGTTGCTATCAATTCGATGTTGGCAAAATCTTACCGCGAAGCATTGCAAGAACTGTCCCGGTTGTTGGATGTTCGCGACGATACTTCGGTGATGAATATTGCGCGTTTCCCCGATGTGTTGACAGTTCGAAAATCCGAGACGGATGAAGATGCCATTTGGATGGCGGTTGAAAAGGTTGCTGACAAAGCGTTACAACACTTTATTTCTATGCGGGAAAAAGAAGGCGAACGATTACGCGATGACGTATTATCGCGGCGTGATTTTTTGCTTACCGCAGTTGCTACCGTAGAAGAGCGTTCACCGCAAACAGTGCGTGAACATATGGAAAAAGTAGAAACCCGTATGCGGGAACTGCTTGGCACTGCTACCATTGATGAGCAACGCTTGTTAACAGAGGCGGCTATTTTTGCCGATAAAATTGCCACTGCGGAAGAGACGGTTCGCTTACGCAGCCATTTAGAACAACTGGAACAATTGCTCAACAGCGGCGAACCGGTGGGACGAAAACTCGATTTTTTGGTACAGGAAATCAATCGCGAAACCAACACCATCGGTTCCAAAGCACAAGACTTGCAATTGGCACAAGTGGTAGTAAACATGAAAGCGGAAATTGAAAAAATCAGAGAGCAAATTCAAAACATTGAATAACGGAGGGGATAGCAAATGCGCTTGATTAACATAGGTTTCGGCAACATGGTGGCTGCCGGTCGTTTGGTAGCAATCGTTAGTCCCGAATCTGCACCCATTAAACGGATTATTCAAGAAGCCAAAGACCGCGGCATGTTAATTGATGCTACATACGGACGACGCACCCGTGCCGTGCTGATTACCGATAGTGACCACGTGGTCTTGTCCGCAGTACAACCGGAAACCGTGGCTAATCGTATGAACGAAGACAACGGGGGGGATTCCGAGCGTGGAGAATAAATCCGAAAAAGGGTTATTGATTGTTTTTTCCGGCCCGTCTGGTTGTGGGAAAGGCACCTTGGTATCTGCGTTGTTATCCAAGCGAGACGATACGGTTTTATCAGTTTCGGTTACTACTCGTGCGCCTCGTCCCGGTGAGATAGATGGGTATCATTACTTTTTCCGTACCAAAGAAGAAGTGGAACAAATGATAAAAAACGACGAATTGTTGGAGTTTGCTGAATATAGCGGTAACTACTACGGCACACCACGTGCGGCGGTTGAAGAGCAGTTGAACGCAGGGAAAAATGTCATTTTGGAAATTGAGGTACAAGGTGCCGAAAAAGTAATGAGTCGTTGTAAAGATTTCGTTTCGGTGTTTTTGGCGGTTCCGTCGATTGAAGAATTAGAGTCACGGCTTCGCGGCAGAGGGACCGAATCCGAAGAACGAATAACACAACGTATGCATGCCGCAGTTCGTGAAATTTCTTGTGCCGACAAGTATCAATATTTGGTGCTAAACGACGATGTTTCATTGGCGGTAGAACGATTAAACACTATTATAGAAGCAGAAAAAATGCGGGTTTCCCGTAATAAAAATATTTTGGAGGATATGTATTATGTTAAAGCCGAGTGATATTGAAAATTTGAAAGGTAATCACAGCCGATATGCCGTTGTTATCGGCATTGCCAAACGCGCACGTGATATTGCGCAAAACGCAGAAGACAATAATATAATCTTAATCGAAAAACCGGTTAGCCTGGCTATTTCTGATTTTACCGAAGGCGATTATAAAATGGTGGTTTCCGAATAATTACTAAGAAGCATTAAGTTGAAAGGAGTGGAAAGCGATATGGTAACTGTTCCGGTGATAAAAGTGGCTGTGGAGCAAACCGCTTTCCACTTCGACAAAAACTATACGTATCGTGTTTCGGAAGAGTTTTCTGAAATTAAGCGAGGTTGTCGTGTGTTGGTTCCTTTTGGAAAAGGAAACCATTATCGACAAGGTTTGGTGTTGTCTTGCGAACAAGTACCTCTTTTGGAAGCAAAGAATTTAAAAACCATGGTTTCTTTACTCGATGAAAAACCTTTGTTGAGCGAAGAACTGTTATTTCTTGCTTTGTGGCTCAAAGAACGTACTTTTTGCACGGTATTTGATGCCGTGCGTGCTATGTTACCTACGGGGCTATATTGGAACATTAAACCGGTATATACGCCCGTGATACCGTTAGAAGATGAGCAACGCGAAAAAATGACCCCTGATGAAGCGTCGTTGTATGCTTTTTTATGTCAGGCCATTCGTCGTTCGTCGTCCGGTGTTACGG
The DNA here is from genome assembly GCA_045590855.1 of Acutalibacteraceae bacterium. Lineage (GTDB taxonomy): Bacteria > Bacillota > Clostridia > Oscillospirales > Acutalibacteraceae > RGIG3009. The sequence goes on from JAZNRV010000064.1 coordinate 11,804, forward strand.
CGGATAAAGTGTTGCGCCTTGCCGGTATAGAGGGAAACTCTGCGTTGCTGGATAACATGGCAAAAAAAGGATGGCTTATTCGTCAAGAAGATACTTTTCGACATGCTAATGATGCTACACGACGCATGGTACAACTGACTGTTTCACCGGAAGATTTACCGGATGCCATAATTCGCAACAAATGTACTCCCAAGCAAAAAACAATTCTTTCTTTGTTGTTGGAAGCAGGTGCTGCATCGGTTAAGGAAATATGCTATTTGGCAGGTGTAACACCTGCTGTGATAACAACGCTGCAAAATAAGGGGTTGATTGCCTGTTTTGAACAGGAAGTACTCCGTTCGCCATTAAAACGTACCGGGAAAAAGGTGGCTTTTTCCACCGAACTGAGTTCGCAACAAAAAACAGCATACGATGAACTGGTTAATCGATACGAAGAACCAAATGCTGCGTGCGCATTGTTGTACGGTGTAACCGGCAGTGGGAAAACACAGGTGTATATGAACTTGATTGACCGTGTGTTGGCGGACAAAAAGCAAGTTCTTGTGTTGGTTCCGGAAATTTCATTAACGCCGCAAACATTAGAACTTTTTTTACAGCGTTACGGTGAACGAGTAGCGGTTTTACATAGCGGACTTTCGGTTGGCGAACGAATGGATGAATGGAAGCGGATTCGTCGTGGTCAGGCGGATGTGGTTGTGGGAACACGCTCTGCTGTTTTTGCACCGCTTGATTCTTTAGGTCTGATTGTTATGGACGAAGAGCAAGAACATACCTATAAATCCGAAAACTCACCGCGTTATCACGCGCGTGATGTGGCTAAATTTCGCTGCATGCAACACAATGCTTTGCTGGTGCTGGCTTCGGCTACGCCGAGTGTAGAAAGTTATGATGCTGCTTGCAAAGGCAAGTATTCTTTGCATACACTTTCGGCGCGGTATGGAGAGGCAGCACTTCCCACGGTAAACATTGTGGATATGCGTGACCAACTTGCTGAAAGCACGGTGTTTAGCGCCCAATTACAATCGGAAATACAAGAATGTTTTGATAAAAAGCAACAAGCAATATTATTGTTAAATCGGCGCGGATACCATACTTTTGTATCGTGTCGAACGTGTGGACATATTCTTTCTTGTCCTTCTTGCAGTATTTCCATGACACACCATCGTGCCAATAATCGATTGATTTGTCATTATTGCGGACACATGCAACCCATGATAACAAGGTGTCCGGAATGTGGTGCCGATACGTTGCGTTATTCCGGTTTGGGAACACAACGTGTGGAAGAGGAAATAAAAGTTCTTTTCCCAAAGGCTCGAATTTTACGTATGGATACCGACAGCACCATGTCTCGTTCTTCTTACGAAGAAAAGTTCAAAGCCTTTTCCGAGGGAAAGTATGACGTGATGATCGGGACACAAATGGTTGCAAAAGGATTGGATTTTCCGGATGTTTCTTTGGTCGGTGTACTTTCGGCAGACCAAGCATTGTTCTCGGAAGATTATCGTTCGTATGAAACGACATTTTCGTTGCTTACACAGGTTGTTGGTCGTGCAGGTCGTCGTAAATCGGCAGGCAAAGCCGTTATTCAGACCACCGTGCCGGAGCATTATGTGATAGAGTTGGCATCAAAACAAGATTATCAATCCTTTTATGAGGTGGAAATCAATTCTCGTAAAATGATGAAATATCCGCCGTATTCGGATTTGTGCATGTTTGGGTTTGTCAGCATCTCCGAATTGGCAGTAAAAAACGGAGCAAAGCATTTTTTACAATTACTCAAAGAAACGGTCGCTTTACCGGAATATGAGGGGCTTCCTCTCATTGCACTCAACCCGACACCGGCTACGGTTTTGCGTGTGGCAGGGAAATATCGTTACAAATTGGTTGTAAAATTGGTAAACAACTCCGTTTCGCGGGAATTAATTTCTCGTTTGTTAATAGAATTTTCGCGTTTGCCGGAAAGCAAAGATGTGACAGTGTTTGCCGATATCAATCCGGCGAGTATTTTGTAGTATAGGTAAGGAGATGAATAACCTATGGCGTTACGCAACATCTTAAAAAACGATGACCCGATGTTACGCAAAGCCTGTCGACCCGTTACGGATTTTAACGAGCGGTTGTGGCAGTTATTGGATGATATGGCAGATACCATGTACAAAGCGGAAGGTGTAGGATTGGCAGGCCCCCAAGTAGGCGTACTTCGTCGTGTTTTTGTAATGGATGTCGGTGATGGTTTGGTGGAGGCTGTCAACCCCGAAATCATTGAGGAAAGCGGTACGCAAGTTGGGCAAGAAGGATGCTTGTCTTTTCCCAATCAATGGGGTTATGTTTCCCGTCCTAACAAGGTGAAAATGAAAGCACAAGACCGATTTGGAAAATGGTTTATCATGACAGGGGAAGAATTAAAAGCACGGTGTATTTGTCACGAAACAGACCATTTAAACGGTGTGGTGTTTTTGGAACATGTAATACCGTCTTTTGATGGTGAAGAGGGATAAAAATGAACGTTATTTTTATGGGTACCCCGGAATTTGCCGTGCCTTGCTTGGAACGCTTAATACGAGACGGTCACACTGTTTCCTTGGTAGTAACACAATCGGACAAACCAAAGGGGAGAGGGCAAAAGCTGACGCCACCTCCTGTGAAGTTGTGTGCCTTGTCGCACAACATCCCCGTCTTGCAACCGAAAACTTTGAAATCTGAAGAAATACAAGAACAATTACGAAGTTACAATGCCGATGTCATGGTAGTGGTGGCGTATGGGAAGATTTTACCCAAAGCCGTGTTAGATATGCCCAAATTCGGGTGCATTAACGTGCATGCTTCGCTTTTACCTTCTTACCGCGGTGCGGCTCCTATACAATGGGCGGTGCTGAACGGTGAGCGCCAATCCGGTGTTACCACAATGTTTATGGATGTTGGATTGGACACGGGGGATATGTTGCTTAAATCCACTTGTGAAATAGGCGAAAACATGACCGCCGGTGAACTTCACGATGTGTTATCGGTGCAAGGCGCCGAACTTTTATCGGAGACTTTGAAACAGCTTGCGACGGGTACGTTACAACGCATTCCTCAAACCGGTGAAAGTTCTTATGCATCGATGTTAAGCAAAGATTTGTGTGCTTTGGATTTTTCCAAAACAGCGACTCAGTTGCACAACCAAGTACGCGGATTGAATCCTTGGCCAACAGCAACAGCCGTTGTTGGTGGAAATATTTTGAAAATTCATAAAACGCGTGTGCTAAAAGAAAAGAGTGACCATGCTCCCAATACGGTTGTTTCGACAGCACCGTTTTTGGTTTCTTGCGGAGATGGCACGTTGCTGGAATTGTTGGAAGTACAAGCACAAGGTGGCAAACGTATGGCAGCGGTTGATTATTTCCGTGGTCATCCCGTATCCTTGTTTTCAATTTTTGCAGACGAATAAAAGAAAGGCGGTGTGTCCCGCTTGGCAACAACAACTTCTCGTATAGCGGCGATAAAGGCTTTGGCCGATGTACACCGTCATGAAAAGTATTCCAACATTGCGTGGGAAGAATTTTTGAACAACACCGTAATGCCCGACCAAGACCGTTCGCTGGCTTCGCGTTTGTTCTATGGTGTGATAGAAAGAAGGATTACGTTGGATTACGTTTTATCCTCGTTTTGCCGCACGCCGCTCAAACGCTTGCATCCCTTGGTATTGGAAACGCTGCGTGTGGCTTTGTATCAGTTGTTGTATATGGATAAAATCCCCGACTCAGCAGCGGTTAACGAAGCGGTTTTGGCTACTCGGCAGTTAAAACAAGACAAGGCTTCGGGATTTGTCAACGGGGTTTTACGAAATATTCTTCGCAATAAAGAGTCGTTATTTGATCAATTACCGACAGGGAATAAAGGACTATCCTTATATCATTCTTGCCCGGAAGAACTAATTGAACTTTGGCAATCGGCGTACGGAAACGCGCTTACCGAGCGGCTTTTGCAGAGTATGAATGAAGTGCCGGATTCGTATGTTCGGGTAAACACCTTGAAAATTGATGATGAAAAGTTTTCCAAAAAACTCGAAAATTTAGGGATAAGTCACCAAATTTCCACAGAAATTCCGCATTGTTTTCAGTTGAATTGCGCGTATTTACTAAATAAACTTGAATATCAAGATAAAAACTGCTATTATTATCAAGACATGGCTTCACAAATTGCTTGTTTTTGTTTGGGCGCTATGCCGGGTGAAAGCATTGCCGATGTTTGTGCTGCTCCGGGCGGAAAAAGTTTTACCACATCGCAGTATATGGAAAACAAGGGCAATGTTTTGTCGTGCGATATTTATTCTGCCAAATGTGAAACCATGAAAAAACGTGCTGCGGATTTTGGGATTTCTATTTTACAAACCGCAAAGCGAGATGCTTCTTTGCCTTGCTTGGAAGAACACAAAGAGGCATTTGACCGTGTTATTTGTGACGTGCCGTGTTCCGGATTGGGTGTTATTCGCCGTAAACCGGAAATTCGATATAAGTCGCTTTCGGAATTTGCTGAATTACCGCAATTGCAATATACTATTTTGGAAAAAAGTGCCGAAATGGTAAAATCGGGTGGGGTTTTACAGTATTCTACTTGTACACTCAATCCTGCAGAAAACGAGCGAATCACCGAGCGTTTTTTACGCGAACATCCGGAGTTTGAGCCGCGTGTTTTACCGATACCATCGTTGTTTGAGTCTTCCGGTTTGACACCATCGCATCAAATTACATTGTTCCCTCCGATTCATGGAACAGATGGTTTTTACATTGCCGGATTTTGCAAAAAATAAGGAGTTAGTATCATGTCGGCGGATTTAAAATCCCTTACAAAAGAAGAAATAACCGCCCAGCTTGTGGAAAAAGGGTATCCTGCTTTTCGTGGTAAACAAGTGGCGAGTTGGTTGGATAAAGGGTGTACCTCTTTTGATGAAATGACCGATTTGCCGCCCAAACTGCGTGAAGAACTGCAACAACAATTTGTTATTCCTTCGGTAACGGTTTTGCAAAAATGGCAATCTGTTTTGGATGAAACCACCAAGTATTTGTTTGGTCTTTCCGACGGGGAATCGATTGAATCGGTTTTGATGAGTTATCATCACGGCTGGTCACAGTGTCTTTCCACACAAGTGGGTTGCCGCATGGGTTGTTCCTTTTGCGCCACCGGTATGGGCGGATTATCTCGCAATTTGTTACCGTCGGAAATGATATCACAAATTGAAACGGCGCAAAAAGACCGCGGTATCCGTGTTTCTTCCATTGTTTTGATGGGAATGGGAGAACCACTTGATAACTACGACAATGTTCTTCGGTTTTTACACATGCTTTCCGAGCCTTCCGGTGTGCATATCGGCATGCGTCATGTTTCGCTTTCCACTTGCGGATTGGTGGATGGTATTTACCGTTTGATGGAAGAAAAACTGCAACTGACTCTTTCGGTGTCATTACACGCACCGAATAATGATATTCGTTCCCAACTGATGCCGATAAATCGACGCTGGCCAGTGGAAGATTTGCTCAAAGCTTGTCGCGAGTATGTGCAATCTACCGGTCGTCGTATTTCGTTTGAATATGCGATGATTGACGGTGTCAACGACAGCGATGTCTGCGCGCAGGAGTTGGCGGCACGTTTACGGGGAATGCTGTGTCATGTCAATTTAATCCCCGCTAATGCGGTAGACGGTGCTTCGCATCGTCGCAGTTCGCAAGCGCGGTTACAGCAATTTTCAAAAATTCTGGAAAGTCGCGGTTTGACGGTGACAATCCGACGTACGCTGGGAGCGGATATTAACGCTTCTTGCGGTCAACTTAAAGCACAGAGAGGAGGAATAAACAGATGAGGACCATGGGAGCATCTCACGCCGGACGTGTCCGCCCCAATAATCAAGATGCCTATGTTTGTGGTATGCTCACAGAAACCACGGCATTTGCGGTGGTTTGTGACGGCATGGGAGGGGCAAACGGAGGTAATGTTGCCAGTGCTATTGCCATGCGGTGCATTGCTGACAAACTGGTAGATGAATATCGTGAAAACGCCACAACAGAAGCCGTGAAAGAACTATTGGAATCCGCTGTTTGTTCTGCCAATGCTGCTGTTTTTTCGGCAGCGATGGAAGATGATAGTTTGAGAGGAATGGGTACGACGGCAGTAGTGGCTATTGCCAACGAGCATCAAGTATATGTTGCTCACGTCGGTGACAGTCGCGCCTACATTGTTACGCACGATACCATTGAACAAATTACCAGTGACCACTCTGTGGTGCAAGATATGGTGGAAAAAGGGCAAATCACGTTGGAAGAAGCAAAATTCCATCCTCAAAAGCATTTTTTAACCAAAGCATTGGGTGTGGAAAATGAGATGGATTGTTCCTTTGTTTCTTTGCCGTTTCCGCAAGATAGTACGTTGCTGTTATGCACGGATGGCCTTTCCAACATGGTGGAACCGGAAATGCTGCAATCCCTTACTCGTACTTTCCCGTTTGAAGAAATTTCACAAAAGTTGATTAATACAGCAAACCTTGCCGGTGGAAGCGACAACATTACTGTGGTGGCTGTTACCAACAAACAAGACGTTAGGAGTGAATAACGATGGATAAATATATCGGAAAACGTTTAGACGGTCGCTATGAGATAAATGAACTCATCGGCGTCGGCGGTATGGCATGTGTCTATAAAGCGTTGGACAAAATCGATAACCGCACCGTGGCTGTGAAAATTCTGAAAGAAGAATATTTGGCAAACGAAGAATTTACCCGTCGGTTCAAAAATGAATCGAAGGCTATTGCTATTTTGTCACATCCGAACATTGTAAAAGTTTATGATGTTAGTTTTGGTGACAAAATGCAATATATTGTCATGGAATATATTGACGGTATTACGCTCAAAGAGTATATTGACGGGCAAGAAACCTTCAAATGGAAAGAAGCGGTTCACTTTACCGTTCAGATTCTTCGTGCCTTGCAACACGCGCATGATAAGGGGATTGTTCACCGCGATATTAAACCGCAAAATATTATGCTTTTGCCGGATGGCACCATTAAAGTAACGGACTTTGGTATTGCACGTTTTTCACGTCAAGATATGCGTGCTACGCGTAATACGGATAAAGCGATCGGTTCGGTGCATTATATTAGTCCCGAACAAGCGCGCGGTGAAATTACGGATGAAAAAGCAGATATTTATTCCGTTGGCGTTATGTTGTATGAAATGTTAACAAGCACGTTGCCGTTTGAAGCGGACAGTGCTGTTTCGGTAGCTATTATGCAAATGCAATCCGAAGCAAAACCACCTCGTCAAATCAATCCGTCTATTCCGGAAGGATTGGAGGATATTACGGTAAAGGCGATGCAAAAAGAACCTTCCAAACGGTATCAATCCGCCGCGGAAATGTTGTATGATTTTGAAGAGTTCAAGAAAAATCCCAGCATCCATTTTGAATATAAATATTTTACCGATGACAGTCCTACGCGCTATATGGACACTATCAGCAAAGTGCGTGGTACGGATTCGGAACGCGCGGATTCCGCTTATCAAAAAGAGACTCACAAAGAGAAAAAACCGTTCCCGGTTATTCCCGTGTTGTGCGCAGTCGCGGGTGCTTTCTTGTTGGTTGCTATTGTTTTTGTGGGTATTGTTTTATCAAGACAATTCAGTAACTCTTCTTCACAAATTCGTGTTCCCAACTTTGTGGGTATGACCTTGGACGAAATTGGTCAAAACCCCGAATATTTGGAATGGTTTTCCTTTGAACCGCATTTAGAACAATACAGCGACAAAGCGGTCGGTACGGTTTTGGAACAAAGTTTGGAATCCGGTATTGAAGTAAAAAAAGGTGTCAAGTCGATTACTCTTACCGTCAGCAAAGGGCAAAAAATGGTGAAAATTCCCAATGTTGTCGGTCAATACTGGGAACAAGCACAACAATCCTTGGAAAATGAAGGCTTTATAGTTTCCAGAGTCAAGGATGTTAGCACAGAAGTAGCGAAGGATTTTGTTATTTCCGTTTCGCCCAAAGAGTATCCTGAAGAATTACCGTATGGTTCGGAAATTACCATCGTAATCAGTAACGGTACTACACCGATAGAACCGGTTGCTGTTCCTACTGTTGTTAACCTTTCCAAACAACAAGCCTTGGCACAATTGGCAGCTGTTGGTTTTGTGTTAGATGAAACCAAAGACATTATTTATGTTA
>JAZNRV010000065.1:0-21347 GCA_045590855.1 Acutalibacteraceae bacterium
ATCACCTGAAAACCCCCTCCGGAAAAGAAGTGTTGATTCCTGCCATTCCCGATATTATCCGCTTGGTGGATATTGATAACGGTGTAATTCGCATTACACCCATGTTAGGATTGTTTGACGATGAGAATTGATTTACTAACCTTGTTCCCCGAATCGTGCAACGCGGTACTGGGTGAAAGCATTATCGGTCGCGCTCGTGCGCGCGGGATTTTGGATATTCGCTTTCATCAAATTCGCGATTACACCGAAAACCGCCAAAAACAAGTGGACGATTATCCGTACGGCGGCGGCATGGGCATGGTCATGAATGCGCAACCGATTGCCGACTGTTTTCGCGCGGTGTGCGACGATATCGGGCATCGCCCGCATTTGATTTATTTGTCGCCGCAAGGAAAAACGCTGACGCAACAGCGCGCCAAAGAGTTGGCACAGTTGCCTGAACTGTGCTTGTTGTGCGGGCATTACGAGGGTGTGGACGAGCGCGTGATTGAAGCACTGGTGGACGAACAAATCTCGATTGGTGACTATGTGTTGACCGGTGGAGAATTGCCCGCCATGGTGCTGACGGATTGCGTGGCACGCATGATTCCCGGTGTGTTATCGGACGAAACGTGTTTTACGGAAGAAAGCCATTTTTCGTCGCTGCTCGAATACCCGCAATATACCCGTCCCGCCGTGTGGGAAGGGCGTGAGGTGCCGGACGTGTTGCTTTCGGGTCATCACGAAAACATTGCCCGCTGGCGACGGGAACAATCGCTTTTGCGCACGTTGAAGCATCGTCCCGATATGTTGGAAAACGCACCATTGACATCAAAAGAAAAACAATGGTTGGAAGAGCAAAAACAAAAAATTGAATAAAAGTTATTCACCAATGTGGTTAAACTGCACAATTGCAGGGTGTTCGCTTTTTTCAAAATAGGGCAGGCAACCAAAAATGCTATTGTGCATGGTTTTTTGTTTGACCGTTCGCATTTTTGTGGTATAATATAGATACTATATTAGGTCAATGAATACCTTTTTCAATAAACTGCACGTTTGAAGATACGACAAAAAGGAGTATACGGTTATGTATGTAAAAGATGTATTGGTACAAAATCAAGTCGGGTTGCATGCTCGTCCCGCCACGTTTTTCATCCAAAAAGCCAACGAATACAAATCCTCCATTTGGGTGGAGAAAGAAGAACGCCGTGTTAACGCCAAAAGTTTGTTGGGCGTTTTGTCGCTGGGGATTGTTGGCGGTACCAACATTCGCATCATTGCCGACGGCAACGATGAAGAAACCGCTGTTGACGCGTTGGTAGCGTTGGTACAATCCGGTTTTAACGAACAATAAAAACCAAAAGCGCAACCGTAAAACGGCTGCGCTTTTTTTGTAGTAAGGGGGGGAGAAAAATGCAGGACAAACGAGCCGAACTGCGCAAATGTGCCATGGCATTGCCGCTGTCGAGCGGTGTGTATATTATGAAAGATAAAAAAGGCACCGTGATTTACATTGGCAAGGCCAAAGTGCTCAAAAACCGTGTGAGCCAGTATTTTGGGTCGGATACCAACCACACCGAAAAAGTGCGACAGATGGTCAGCCACGTTGACCGCTTTGATTACATTGTTACCGACAATGAATTTGAAGCGCTCGTGTTGGAATGTTCGCTCATAAAACAATATTCCCCCAAATATAATATTTTGTTAAAAGATGACAAGGGATACCATTATATTCGCATTTCACCTCCTCCCTATTCCCGCATTACCGCCGTGAAGCAAAAACCAAATGACGGTGCACGATATTTGGGCCCGTATGTCAGTTCGTTTACGGTCAAGCAAGCCGTGAGCGAAGTTAACAAACTGTTTTTGCTCTCCACTTGCCGCAAACCGTTACAGTACGGGCGGTGTCACGAACGCCCCTGCTTGAACCATTATATTGGGCAATGTTGCGCGCCGTGCAGCGGGCGGGTTTCGCCCGACGAATATGCCGAGCGGGTGGAACAAGCAGTGACGTATTTGACACAAGGCAGCGCCAAACTGATTCGTTTGTTGACAAAGCGCATGAGCACCGCCGCTGAAAATTTGGATTTTGAAACCGCCGCGCGGTTGCGCGACCGTATTCGCGCATTGGAAAAACTGAATAACAAGCAAAAGGTCGTGCACTCTTCCGTTAAGCAACAAGATATTATCGCTTTTGTCAGTTCGCAAAACGTGGGATGTTTTGAGGTGTTTCGGTTTACCGACGGTGCACTTTCTGACCGCGAACATTTTTTGGTGGAGCCGTCGCCGGATTTGCCGGCACTGCGCGCAGAATTTATTCGGCGGTATTACTCGTTGCGTTCCACCATTCCCCCGCGCATTTCGGTGGACGGTGATGTGGAGGATGCCGCGCTGCTCGAAGAATGGTTGACCAAAACCGCCGACAAGCGCTACAACGTGAAATTTTTGTACCCGCAAAAAGGCGAGCAAGCGCAATTACTCAACATGTGCCGCGACAATGCCGCCGAACGAGTGGCAGGGCAACTGAACATGGGTGGCGCGGCGGTTACTGCGTTAGAAGAACTACAAACACTGTTGGGGTTATCCGTCCCCCCTGCCCGCATTGAAAGTTATGACATTTCGCACACGGGTGGTAGCGATGTGGTGGGCGGTATGGTGGTGTTCCAAAACGGCAAGCCGAAAAAATCCGATTACCGCCGCTTTGAAATCAAAACCGTCGTTGGTCAGGACGATACCGCCTGCTTGCGCGAAGTGTTGGAACGTCGACTGCACGAATATCAGCAACACAAAGGTACCGACAACGGTTTTGGAGTGTTGCCGGATTTGATTTTGCTCGACGGCGGTAAAGGGCAAGTTTCTGCCGTAAAACCGCTGGTAGACAGTTTTGGGTACTCGATTCCCGTTTTTGGCATGGTTAAAGACAGTCATCACCGCACCCGTGCGATTACGGCAATGGGCGAAGAATTGTCCATTCAGTCCCGCCGCAGTGCGTTTACGCTGGTATCGGCCATTCAAGAAGAGGTTCACCGTTTTGCTATCGGTTATCACCGCAAAAAGCGCAGTAAACGGCAAACCGCCTCCACACTTACCGACATTGCGGGGATTGGCAAGCAACGCGCCGCGTTGCTGTTACGGCATTTTGGGTCGCTTACTGCCATTCGTCATGCCACGGTAGAACAACTTGCGGCTGTCAAAGGCATGACGTTGCCCGCCGCAAGGGCAGTTCATCGCCATTTTTTTGAAGAAAATTGATTGCATTTGTTTTTTGAGTTGTGCTATAATCAATATATGAGGTGGTACACTATGGATTCGTTTGTGGAACAAATTGTTGTTAAGAAAAAAACCGCAAAGCAACTGTTTGCGGTAGCGGTGGTTTGTGTGATTGCGGCGTTTTTGATTGCCGCCTCGATTTTGCTTGTCCGCATTATGGGGTTGTTGTCTGCCCTTGTTATCACGGGCGTGTTTTACGGCGCGTGGTATTTGCTGACGGCACAAAACATCGAATACGAATATTGTGTTACCAACGATACCATTGACATTGACTGCATTATTGCACAACGCAAGCGCAAACGCATGGTTTCGGTCAGCGGTAAAAAAATTGAAGCGGCAGGCAAATATCTCCCCGCCCAGTGGCAAAACCGCAAAATGGACCGCACGGTGGTTGCTGCTCCCTCTCAAAGCGAGGATAATTTGTATTATTTTACGTATCACAGCAAAAAAAACGGAAACACGTTGGTGGTGTTTCAACCCGATGAACGTGTAAAAAATTCCTTTTACCAAGGGTTGCCCCGTTTGATTCAACTGGAATGGGATAAACAAGATTAAAAAGCGAAAAAAGCAACCGTTAAGGTTGCTTTTTGTTTAGGAGGTTTTAACATGGTGCATCCTGAATTTACGGCACGGTGTTTGCCCAAGCGGGCGAAAGACAGCCACAAAGGTACTTATGGCACGCTTTTGTCGGTCTGCGGCAGTTACGGCATGGCGGGGGCGGCAGTGTTTGCCGCCAAAGCGGCTTCGCGCAGTGGTACGGGTCTTGTCAAGGCGGTGCTGCCGGCATCGATTTACCCGATTGTTGCGACAACCGTACCTGAAGCAGTCTTTTTGCCGTTTGAAGACGAAAAACCGTTTTCGTTATCCGAACCGCTTTCTGCCGCCGATGCGGTGGTTGTGGGTTGCGGATTGGGGCAAACCGACAAAACCCTTTATTTGGTGAACGAAGTGTTGGGAAAGGCCGATTGCCCCGTTGTGTTGGATGCGGATGGTATAAATTTGGTGGCAAAGCATATATCTATATTACAAACCATTCACGCACCCTTGATTCTTACCCCGCATCCCATGGAATTGGCACGATTGCTTGGTGTAACCGCAGCCGAAGTACAGCAAGACCGTGAAGCGGCGGCGGTGACTGCCGCGCAAAAAGTGGGCGGTATCGTGGTGCTCAAAGGACATCGCACCGTGGTTGCCGACCAAAACGGAGTGCTTTGGGTGAACACCACCGGCAACGCCGGTATGGCAACCGCGGGCATGGGCGACGTACTTGCCGGCATGATTGGCGGGTTGTTGGCACAAAGTGTCTCCCCTGCCGACGCTGCTTGCGGCGGTGTGTATTTGCATGGCTTGGCGGGTGACAAAGCCGCCGACCGATTGAGTATGCGCGCGTTATTACCGACCGACGTGTTGGACGAATTGGGAACGTTATTTGCGGAATGGGAATAACTGTTAAAGGTGATAGTGTATGCGCCGTTTTGTCGCTTTTTCCCTTTTGCTTTTGCTTGTGTTGAGTGGCATGGGTTGCCGCAAAGAAACTGCCGTCCCTCCGATTACCACCAATTTTTCGTGCGAGTTTCACGCTATTTACCGCGAATTGGCGGTGGCGGGAACGTTAACCAGACGCACAGCGGGTTCGGTTTCGCTTACCTTCACCGAACCCGAAACTTTAAACGGGCTTAGTGCCACGTGGGACGGCGAAGCGGTGAAGTTGTCGTTTCTTGGTTTGGAGTATACACTTTCCCCCGAAAGCGTGCCCGAAGCCGCTTTGGGGAAAGGATTGTTGGCGGTGCTGGATGCCGCCTTGCGAAACGAGGGTGACATTACACAAGACGGTGATGCCGTGGTATTGCAAGGTGTGTGCAACAATCACGACTACACCTACCGTTACGATAAAGAAAGCGGGGCACCTGTTTCGTTGGTTATTCCCTCCTTACCGCTTTCGGTAACGTTTGAAAATTGTAAAACTAACTAAAAAAGCGGAGAAGAACGTGGCGTTCTTCTCCGCTTTTGGCTTTTATGTTATATCATTTTGCGAATGACGTCGGACAAAATGGCGATGCCTTTGTCAATCTCCTCTGCCGAGGGCATGGAATAGTTCAGGCGGAAAGCGTTGGACGGGGCTTCGGTGTCGCAATTAAAAGCGGTACCTGCCACCACAAACACCTTTTGCTCGGCGGCGGCTTTGACCACATCCATCATCGGAAGATTTTGGGGCAATGTACACCACAAGAACAAACCGCCTTGCGGACGGGTATAGTCAACACAAGTGGGCATATATTGTTCCAACGCCGTCAGCATTTCCCCACATTTTTGGCGATAGAGTGCTTGGATGGAGGCAATGTGCGCATCCAAATCGCACGTTTGCAAGTACCGCGTGCACAGCATTTGGAAAAATTGGTTGGTGTGAACATCCTCGACTTGTTTGGCGACTACCATTTTTTGAAGCAGCGCTTCATTCCCGCAAGCAAAACCGATGCGCATGCCCGCCGACAACACCTTGGAAAATGAGCCGCAATAAATGACACGACCATCTTTGTCCATGCTTTTGAAAGTGGGGATTTCCTCACCCGCAAAACGAAGTTCACCGTACGGATTATCTTCCAAGATAATCACGTTGTATTTGTGTGCCAACGCATACACGGCACGGCGTTTTGCAAGCGACATGGTAATGCCGGTGGGGTTATGGAACGTGGGGATGAGGTACAACATCTTGACGTTTTTGGTGGTTTTAAGCGCTTCTTCCAACGCTTCGACGCTGATGCCGTCGGCTTCCATTTCCACCCCGACAGGACGAGCGCCCAGCGAACGGAACGCGTTGAGCGCACCGATGAAACTGGGGTTTTCGCAAAGTACCACGTCGCCCGAGTTGCACAGCACTTTGCACGCCAGTTCAATGGCTTGTTGACCGCCGCTGGTAATGATGGTCATGTTGTTTGCGGTGTCAATGGCAAATTTGCTTTGCAAGCGTTTGGCAACCAGTTCACGCAAGGGCGCATAGCCTTCCGTTACACCGTATTGCAAGGCGGTGGTGGGTTCTGACTTGAAAATGTCTGCCGCCAACGCAGAAAGTTCGTCCACGGGGAACGATTCGGGTGCGGGGTTACCCGCCGCAAAGGAAATGGCACCCGGTGTGCCCAAACTTTTGAAAATTTCGCGGATGGCAGAAGGTTTGAGTTGTTCAAAAGGTTTTGAAAATGTATAGTTCATAATTTATCACCGAAAAGTAGTATAGCACCTTTTGGTTGCGAATGCAAGTAATCGTTGACAAAGCAACATTTATCGTGTATACTTTTTAATAGTTTACAAAAAGGGGGCTAACCGTCATGAACAATCGGCGAATGTTTATGGGAATGAACATGGGCATGATGATGCGCATGTCGGTTTTCGTTGCCTTGCGTTAACCAAAAATGTTTTTGTTTGGGAGTTGAAAGGCAACGAGCAATCGTTTGCCTTTATTTTTTAGGGAAGGATGTTGTTTCATGAGTTATCGTGTTGACACCAATTGTATTCAAGGAGGTTACCAACCGCAAAACGGCGAACCGCGCGTGCTGCCGATTTATCAAAGCACCACTTACAAATACGATTCCGCCGACCACTTGGGCGATTTGTTTGATTTGAAAGCCGCCGGGCATATGTATACCCGTATTTCCAACCCCACCGTGGCTTGTGTGGAAGACAAAATCGCCACGCTTGAGGGTGGTGTCGGCGCCATGTGCACCTCTTCGGGGCAAGCCGCTTCGTTGATGGCAATTTTTAACATTGCTTCTTCGGGTCAAAACTTTGTGAGTTTATCCACCATTTACGGCGGTACCACCAACTTGTTTGCCGTGACCATGAAACGCATGGGCATTGAGGTGCGTTTTGCTACCCCCGACATGACCGACGAACAAATCGACGCGTTGTTTGACGAAAACACCCGCTTGGTATTTGGCGAAACGGTTGCCAACCCTGCTTTGACGGTGTTGGATATTGAACGTTATGCTGCGTTGGCGCACCGCCACGGTGTGCCGCTGGTTGTGGACAACACGTTTGCCACCCCTGTTTTGTGCCGTCCGTTTGAGTTTGGCGCGGATATTGTGATTCATTCCACCACCAAATACATGGACGGTCATGCCTCGGTTGTCGGCGGTGTGATTGTGGACAGCGGTAATTTTGACTGGGCGGCTTCGGGCAAATATCCGGAACTGACCACACCCGATGAATCGTACCACGGTGTCATCTATACCGAACAATTCGGCAAAGCCGCCTACATCACCAAAGCGCGCGTACAACTGATGCGCGATTTTGGTTGCACACCTCAACCGCTTGCGGTGTTCTTGCTCAATTTAGGGTTGGAAACGCTGGCCGTTCGCATGGAACGTCACTGCCAAAACGCGTTGAAGGTTGCACAGTTCTTGGAAAAGCACAAACAAGTCGATTGGGTGAATTATCCCATGCTGGAAAATTCCGACCAACACGCCTTGGCAATGAAATATTTGCCGAACGGTTGCTGCGGTGTTATCTCGTTTGGTATCCGCGGCGGTCGCGAAGCGGCTGTTAAGTTTATGGATGCGCTGAAACTCGCTGCCGTGGTTGTTCACGTAGCAGATGCGCGTACTTGCGTTTTGCATCCCGCCAGCACCACGCACCGTCAACTGACCGACGAACAGTTGGTTGCTACGGGTATCACGCCCGAAATGATTCGCTTGTCCGTCGGTATTGAAAGCATTGACGATATTTTGGAAGATTTGCAACAAGCATTTGAAGCGGTATAACACAAAGGAGAATGGTTTGTCATGCCTATTAAAATCCCCAATCAGTTACCCGCCACCAAAACGCTGACGGATGAAAATATTTTTGTTATTACCGAAACACGCGCGTTGACACAAGATATTCGTCCTTTAAAAATATTGTTGCTGAATTTGATGCCGAAAAAAATCGTCACCGAAACGCAGTTGGCACGCCTGCTGGGTAACACACCGTTGCAAGTGGAGTTGGAACTGATTCACACCCGCACCCACAAATCCCGCAACACGCCCGAAGACCACATGCTGACGTTTTACAAAACGTTTGACGATATCAAGTACCAAAAATACGACGGCATGATTATTACGGGGGCTCCCGTAGAGTTGTTGAATTTTGAAGAAGTGGAATATTGGGACGAGTTATGCGAAATTATGGAATGGAGCAAAACCCACGTCACCAGCACGTTGCACATTTGTTGGGGTGCGCAAGCAGGGCTTTATTACCACTACGGTGTTCCCAAACACCCGCTGCCGCAAAAAATGTTTGGTATTTTCCCGCACGAGGTGGAACACAAAACGTCCATTTTGTTCCGCGGATTTGACGACGTGTTTTACGTGCCGCATTCGCGCCATACTACCGTGTTGCGCGAAGACATCGAAGCCGTACCCGAACTGAAAATTTTGACGTCGTCGCCGCAAGCGGGGATTCATGCCATTGCGACCGAACGGGGAAAACAAATTTTCATTACGGGGCATTCGGAATACGATGCGGGCACACTCAAAGAGGAATACGACCGCGACGTAGCGGCGGGGTTGCCGATTGCACCGCCGGAAAATTATTTTCCGAACAACGACCCCTCCCTCCCCCCACAAGTTACGTGGCGAGCACACGCGCATTTGCTGTTTTCCAACTGGCTGAACTATTTTGTGTACCAAACCACCCCGTACAACTTGGACGAAATTCAATAAACCTAAGCGCACTGTTGTCAAACAGTGCGCTTTTTTCAAAAAAAGGTTGAGAAATTATAAGAAATAGCGTAAAATGGTAGCGTTGAAAAAAAGGAGAGGACGTCTATGCCAGAAAACAAGAAAACGGCTTCGGTGTTTGCACCGAAAATCGTTTCAACACTAAAAAACTATTCCCTCAAAAACCTTACTGCCGATTTGACCGCGGGATTGATTGTGGCAATTATTGCCCTGCCGCTGTCCATTGCGCTTGCCATTGCTTCGGGGGTATCACCCGAAAAAGGAATGTATACCGCCATTGTGGCAGGGTTTGTGATTGCGCTGTTTGGCGGCAGCCGTGTCAATATTTCGGGCCCTACCGCCGCGTTTGCCACCATTGTGGCAGGTGTTGTGGCACAATACGGCATTGAGGGGTTAGTGGTTGCCACGTTGATGGCGGGCGTGTTGCTTGTTTTGATGGGGTTGTGCCGTTTTGGCTCGCTTATCAAATATATTCCCAACACCATTACCACGGGGTTTACCTCGGGTATTGCGTTGACCATTGCGATTGGCCAACTGAAAGATTTTTTGGGACTGACCTTTGCAAAAGGTACTCATGCGGTAGAAACCATGGAAAAACTGGGTGCGGTTGCCGCTTCGATTACTACCGTTAATCCGTGGGCGGTGTTGGTAGGCGGTATCGGTTTGGTGATTTTGATACTGTGGCCGAAAATCAGCAAAAAAATCCCCGCTTCGCTGATTGCGGTATTGGTCGGCACCGCGTTGGTCGCAGTACTTCAATTAGACGTTAACACCATTGGCGATTTATACAGCATCCCCTCTTCATTGCCGTCGTTTTCGTTCCCTGCGGTGAATATGACACTCATAAAAGAATTGTTCCCCAGCGCGGTAACGATTGCGGTGTTAGCGGCAGTGGAATCATTGCTTTCTTGCGTGGTATCCGACGATATGATTGGGGACCGCCATCATTCCAACACCGAACTCATCGCGCAAGGACTCGGCAACATTGCTTCGGGCTTGTTTGGCGGTATTCCCGCTACGGGTGCTATTGCGCGTACCGCCGCCAACGTAAAAAACGGCGGGCGTTCACCAATTTCGGGCATGGTACACGCGGTGGTATTATTACTCATTTTGGTAGTACTCATGCCGTATGCGGCCTGGATTCCCATGCCGATTATTGCCGCCATTTTATTTATGGTGGCATATAACATGTCGGAATGGCGGCATTTTGCAGCCCTGTGCAAAACCGCGCCCAAAAGTGATATTGCCGTATTGGTGCTCACCTTTGTGCTGACAGTGGTGTTCGATTTGGTGGTTGCCATTGAAGTGGGGATGTTACTCGCTGTTATCCTATTCATGAAACGCATGGCAGATACCACCGCCGTGAAAAAGGAAATGGTTCAAGACAAGCCGATTGCCGTTTTTGATGTTGGCGGGCCGATGTTTTTTGCCTCCACTTCCAAGTTTGAGGGATTGGTGGCGGATGACGATGTGAGCGTGATGATTTTGCAGATGCAAAAGGTGACAGCAATGGATTCCTCTGCGGCAAAAATCTTGTTCGCGGTATGGGAAGATTGCCAAAACCGCGGAATTACGTTGTTGCTCGCAAACGTGAACGAGCAACCGTTAAAGGTGTTGACAAAAGCAGGATTTATACAAGCGCTTGGTGAAGAACATTTGCTGACAAGCAAAGAAGCGGCGTTACAGTTTGCTGAGAAGAAATAACATAAAAACGAGTTGGTATTTTGCAATACCAACTCGTTTTTTTAGAATACGTAGCCAACAACTATGCCGAGTGCCGCTGACAACAAAATAATCAGTATGGGATGCAACTTTTTGAGGGCGAGGACCAGTGACAACGCAAAAATCACTGCCGAACTGATAAACGCCACCGTGCCGAGTGTTGCCAAAGAAACCGAAACCGGGAAAAACACGGTTTGACCGGTGGTGAAAATGGCGGCGCCGATAAGGCCAATAACCGCGGGTTTTAACCCCGACATACACCCCGCTACCACGCGGCTGGTTTTGAACTTTTCAAAACATTTGGCAACAATCAAAATAATGATAAACGAGGGCAGTACCACACCCAGCGTAGCGCAAGCGGCACCCAGCCAACCGCCCATTTCTTGCCCGACGTAGGTTGCCATGTTGATGGCAAAGGGACCGGGAGTGGATTCGCTGACGGCAATGAAATTGAGGATTTTCTCCGTTTCGAGCCAGCCGTGCGCTTCGACATCCGCTTGAATGAGCGGTAACATGGCATAACCGCCGCCAAAGGTGAACGCGCCGATTTTGAAAAAGGTGAGAAACAGTTCTAGGAAAATCATGGTTTACCGCACCTCTTTTCTGCCACAAACGAGGAAACCAAACCAATAAGCGCGCACGCAATAATGACCAACAGCACGTTCACTTTGAGCAGTGCAACGGCAACAAATGCCAAGCCCATGATGCTGTATGCTACCGCGCCTTTGGGACTTTTTTTATACATGGTAATCAGAGCTTTGACAATCAGTGCCAACACCCCCGCGCGAATACCGTTGAATGCGTATTGCACGGCAGTTAAACTTTCGAATTGGTCGAGCACCATGGAAATGAGCGAAATAATCAAAAACGACGGCAGTACCACACCCAACGTGCAAAACATAGCACCAAAGAATCCCGCCGTGCGGTAGCCGACAAAGGTGGCGGAATTGATGGCAATGGGACCGGGGGTGGATTCCGCAATGGCGACAATCTCCAAAATGTCGTCATCGGTAAGCCATTTGTTTTTTTCGACCACTTCGCGTTGAATCAGCGGTATCATGGCATAGCCGCCGCCAAACGTGAACGCGCCGATTTTTAAAAAGGTTAAAAACAGTTTTCCTATCACAAGTATCACACTCCGTGTGGTTAGTATTTTCTTATTATATCATAAACCAAAAGGCGGTAGCCTTTGTAACTGCGAAGCAGTTGCCGCATCGCAATGCGGCAGGTTTTATGATTCAATGTTCTCAAACGAAAATTGCAAGATTTTCAAACGCGAATGCGTTTCGGCGGCGTTCCACCGCCGTCGGTTTGAGGTTATTATATCATGTTTACTTTACAAAAGCAAACACAAAGAGCGCTTTCGCGCTCTTTTGGGATTTGCTTATTGGGCGACAAAAACATCGCCGACAACCACTTCAAAAAAGGTCGTTGTATTGGAAAATACTTTCATTGTTTTATCGCTTTCACGCGTGAGCACCAAGGCACCCTCTTCGCCAACAATTTTCACCGTAACCGTGTTCCCGGATTGTGTGATACTTTCCAAATCAGCGGCATCACCCATGCCGGCATAAAACTCTTCGCCGTTGTATTGGAAAAAGGATTCCGGCTCGCTTCTGTAGGCATTGTCATAATCTGCTTTATTGGGGAACGCAACCGAAACTTTCATTGCTCCGGACATGCCTACCAAATTTTCTTTCGTGTTTACCGACCATCTCATCAGGTCATGGTCGCTTAGTTTGGCACATTCCCAAGAATACTGTGACACTTCGGCAAACACGGGGGTCTTGGTTGTGGTAGTGGTGGCTTTGGTAGTGGTAGTCGTAGTCGGTTTGGTAGTCGTGGTAGTCGTGGTAGCCGTAGTAGTGGTGATAGTCGTCGCTTGTGTCGTGGTCGTTGCTTTTGTCGTAGTTGTAGTCGTGGTCGTTGCGGTTTCTTTTGCCGTAGTTGTAGTGGTCGAATCGGTGGTAGTGGTTGCCGCCTCAGTGTCAGTGGTCGTGGCGGTGATATCCCCCACCGTGGTCGTTGCCACCGAATCGGTGGTGGAATGGGCAGTGTTTTGTTCGGTTTTGTTATGCTTGCCACAAGCAGACAGGCAAAACAAAAACAGCGCAGAAAAGAATACGGCTAACATTTTTCTCATGCAGTAACACTCCTTTCCTTACTTTTATTGTACGATGCCGCACAAAATTTGTCAATCCTGCGAAGATTGGTTGTTTTTCACGAAAGAGTATAGTATGATAGTAGTGTAAAAGTGAGGTGTTTTTTTATGAAAATTACCGTTAATCCCGACAAGGCCATTGCCGATGCCGTCAAAGAGGGGCTCAAACAAACGGGCGGTTACTGCCCGTGCCGTCGTGAACGCACCGAGGAAAACAAGTGCATGTGCAAAGAGTTTCGCGAACAAATCAAAGACCCCGATTTTGAAGGGTTTTGCCATTGTATGCTGTATTACAAGGAGAATTGACAAACATCACTACGCGCGGTATACTGTGTTTTGAAAGAAGGGGTAGTATGGCTGAATATTATACCATGACCATTGCGGGAATCGAACGAAAATTAGAAAAATTTCCGGTGAGCGATACGCTGGATATTGCCGCGTTTATTATTTTTGGCGATGTAGAACTGACGGTGGCGGGCTGCGCCGAGTTGTTGAAAAAGGCACCGGAATTTGACGTTATCTTAACACCCGAGGCAAAAAGTATTCCCATTGCGTACGAAATGGCGCGACAATCGGGTAAACCGTACGTGGTTGCCCGCAAAGGGGTCAAAGTGTATATGCGCAATCCGTTGGAAGTTTCGGTCACTTCCATTACCACCAAACACGAACAACGCTTATTTTTGGGAGAAACCGAAGTTGCGTTGCTCAAAGGCAAACGCGTGTTGATTGTGGACGACGTGGTCAGCACGGGCGAATCGTTGATTGCCATACGGCAGTTGGTGGAAAAAGCCGGCGGCGTGGAAGCGGCGGCGTGCGCCTTTTTGGCTGAGGGCGATGCTGCTAACCGCGATGATATTATCTTTTTGGAACCGTTGCCGTTGTTTTTTAAATAATTGATACCATAAAAAGCGAACGGGTTCTGCTTTGCAGAAAACGGTCGCTTTGTTTTTTCTCTTCTTCCTCTTTGAGTCGGCGGGTGGCCAGTGTGATGCACACTACCCGCTTGGCACCATAGATTTTGAGCATCTTGGCACATTCGTCTGCGGTGGAGCCGGTGGTCATGACATCGTCTACCAACAAAAAGGTTTTGCCCTTTACCGATGGTACCGTTACATCGAAAACACCCAGCATGTTACCGGTTCGCTGTATGCTGCTCAGTTCCTTTTGCGGGCGCGTTTCGTATATCTTTTTCAAAACATCATACACCGGTATTCCCAAACGTTTTCCCAACGCGTCTGCCAACAGTTTGCCTTGGTTATATCCGCGCACAAACTGTTCACGCTTGGTCATGGGAACAAACACAATGCCGTCGATATCCGCAATTTCGTATTCGCGGTGTACTACCGCCGCCATTTGCTGTGTGAAATACGAAATCGCCTGGGCATCATAAAAG
Organism: Acutalibacteraceae bacterium; assembly: GCA_045590855.1. Classification (GTDB taxonomy): domain Bacteria; phylum Bacillota; class Clostridia; order Oscillospirales; family Acutalibacteraceae; genus RGIG3009. Next base: position 14,237 of record JAZNRV010000065.1, read on the forward strand.
AATTTTAACCGCAACACACCGGCACGAGCCACACCTTCGTGATAAAACGGGGCGGCTTGTGCATCAAAGTGGCGGCGATGCCGATTGCAATGACAATCGATTTTGCGTTGACCGCAATAGGGGCAAATCGGCGGGCGTATTATCGGAAGAAAGCGGCGACAGACAGAGCACATTACTTGCTCGGGCAGAATCACCTTGCCGCAAAACACACAACGTTCCGGTAAAAACCATGCCTGTATCTCGCGTAGGTGTAAACTCACATAAACACCTGCCCTGCTTGATGCACAAAATGCTCCAAGCCGGTATAACGCAACATTTCGCGGCTGTTTTCAACCATGGCGCCCAGCGTTTCACCACTACCCACCGCCACCAACAACGATTTGGCGCGGGTGACCGCCGTGTACAACAAATTGCGATAGCACAGTTGCGACGGTTGACGAAAAAGCGGGAGTACCACGGTGTGAAATTCGCTGCCTTGGCTTTTATGTACCGTGATGGCATAGGCGAGTTCCAGTTCGGCCGCTTGGTCATAGGTATACTGCGCAACACGGTCATCGTACCGCACGGTAAGCACTTGGTCGCGCGGTGAGATTTCTTCCAAAATACCGATATCGCCGTTGAACACGCCGGTGCCGTATGTGCCGTCGTCACGCGTCCAACCGATGTCGTAATCGTTTTTGATGTGCATGACTTTGTCACCTTGTCGGAACAAAACACCGCTTCCTTGCCATTCTGCTTTTGACTCGGATGGAGGGTTGACAATTTCTTGCAATGCAGCATTGAGTTGTACTGTCCCGATTACCCCTTTTCTGCCGGGGCAAAGAACTTGGATTTCTTCGAGCAAACTGGTACCATACCCCGCGGGCAAGCGACGGTGGCACAAATCCACCACGGTCTTGGCAGTTTCTTCGGCAGTGGGTTGCGGAATAAAAAAGAAATCACCGTCTTTTTTGGTAAGCGTGGGCATTTGCCCCGCGACAATGCGGTGTGCATTGGCAACGATGTCGCTGGTCAATGCTTGGCGAAACACTTCGGTCAGTTCCACCATGGGCAAAACGTTACTGCGAATAAGGTCATGCAAAATGCTGCCCGCACCCACGGCGGGGAGTTGGTTTATATCCCCCACCAAAATCAGCCGACATCCGCTTTTGAGAGCGCGTAACAAACTTTCGAACAACAAGGCATCCACCATGGATACCTCGTCCACAATCAGCGTATCAATATCCAACGGATTTTTTTCGTTTCGGTCAAAATAGGGGCGGTCGTTTTCGTCCCATTGGACTTCGAGCAAACGATGAAGCGTGCGCGCTTCGCAACCCGTCAGTTCGCTCATGCGTTTTGCCGCACGACCGGTGGGTGCGGCAATCTCCACCCGTTCGCCCATGCTTTCGAGTAAGGTGATAATGGCGCGCAACGTGGTGGTTTTACCCGTACCGGGACCACCCGTGAGAATCAATGCCCCACGTTCTGCCGCGGCTATGATGGCTTGTTTTTGCTGTTTTTCGTAGGTGATATTGTTTTGCTTTTCAATTTGTTCAATTTTTTTGAGCAACAACGTATCCGAAACAGTATGTACACCGCCCATGAGTTGTATGCGCGATGCAATGTATTTTTCGGCTTGGTACAAATCGGGAAGGAAGATGAACAAGCGTTCGTTGATGTTCTCGCCCCGTACCGTGAAGTTGCCAAGCATATCGTTGAGTGTGGCGGTTACTTCCGTCGGATCCACTTGCAGTAAGCCTGATGCCGCGAGCACCAATTTATCCGACGGCAAACAAGTATGCCCGTTGCTTAAATTGTGCCGCAACACGTGCAAAATACCCGCTTCGATACGGTTTTGCGCATCGTGCGGGTGCGCCATGCTGTGTCCCAAGGCATCCGCCCGTTCAAACGAGATATACAGCCCCGCCGAGCAAAGCAAATACGGGTTGGCGCGGATGGTTTCCACCGCCGAGGCACCCCAACGCTTAAAGCAACGCAATGCCTCGCTTTGGGTAAGACCGTAACCTGAAAAGGCAAGCAAAATTTCGCGCAGACCAAATTGTTCACGGTATTCTTTGCCGATTTCTGCCGCGCGGCGCGCGGTGATGCCTTTGACTTTCACCAAACGTTCGGGTTCTTCTTCGATAACGCGCAACGTATCTTCGCCAAACATTTGTACCAGCGCCGAAGCCGTGACGGGACCAATGCCTTTGATGGCGCCCGATGCCAAATAGCGGAACACGGCATCCGTATCGGTGGGCAAATACTGCTCGCACGACACAGCACGAAATTGACGACCAAACTTGGGATGTTCCACCCAGTTGCCCGTCAATTTGAGTTGTTCGCCGGCGTGTACGGCAGGGAAAACGCCGACCACCTTGTGCAGTTCTTCATCCGATACGACTTCCAGCACTGTCCAACCGTTTTCCTCGTTTTGGAAAACCACCCGTTCGACAACACCGGACAACATTTGCTCGTGTTCTGCCATTACGGTTCCCTTTCTTACATTTTATTCCTTTTATCATACTTCATTTGCCGACGATTGTAAAGTATTTGCCCACTCTTTTTCGGTCAAAAACGCAAGATTCAAGTCGCGACACAACGCAGCAGTCACAAACTCACTTTCTTCTGTTAAATCGCGACCCACTACCACAAACGACACGTTTTTGAACGGGAAAAACCACCGCAACAGCGCCATGCGGCGCACCGCGTATTCCGCATCTTCGGCACTGCCATCAAGCGGTAACACGTAATATTCCTTTTGTTCTTTGGACGAAAACAACAAACGAAACGTCAGACGACTGATTAAATCCGCCACCGCGTACACCGAAAGTAACAACACCAACGCTGTGAGAAAAATTTCTCCCATAACTTCGCCTCCTGTTACTTTACTATACGTAGGAGGACAGACTGTGGTTACCGTGCAACATCTTGGATTTTTCCGAAAGAGTAGCCCATGGCTTTCCATTTGGTCAGTAATTCGTCTAAGATTTCAGCATTGGTCCGGGAAGTGCTGTGCAATAACACCACTGCACCGGGGTGAACGCGTGGCAGCAGTTTTTGGAACGCTTGTTCGCGGGTGGGTTGGCGGTCGGTGTACCAGTCTACGTATGCCAAACTCCAAAAATAGGTAGTGTACCCCAGTTCTTTTGCCATTTTGAGGTTTTGTTCGCTAAACTTGCCTTGCGGCGGGCGGTAGATTTTTTCCATGGGTTGACCGACAAGTGACTCGTAGGCACTTTCCAAAGTGGTAAGTTCTTTTTGGAACGCTTCCCTTTGTGCAATTTTGGACATGTCGGGGTGATGCGCGGTGTGGTTGCCCACGGTGTGTCCCTCGGCTACCATGCGTTTGACCAGTTCGGGGGCAGTATCCAGATAATTTTTCACTAGGAAAAAGCATGCCGACACCTTGTGTTTTTTGAGCGTGTCCAAAATGGAGGCAGTGTATCCGTTTTCAAACCCCGCATCAAACGTTAAGTACAACACTTTGTTGGACTGACTACCGTCGGAGGTGCTGTTGCCCACGTAGTAAGCGTTATATTGTTTTAAGTACGCGGCATCGGCATTGCCAATCGGCACTTCGCCGTTTTTTTGAAAACTGAGTCCCCAATTACTGTTGGGAGATGCGCTTGTCGGCACAACCGAATACCCCAATGATACCGTCAAGATGGCGGCTACCGCCATCAAACACGCACACAGAACCATCCCTTTTCTTTTAAGTACAATCACCATGTTTCTCACACTCCTACCCCAACTATATGCGAGAAAACAAAAGAAAAGCACCTTCCAAAGAAGGTGCTTACTGTCATTCTTGTTGTGCTTTGATAACGCGGCAACACAAGTTTCGTAAATCATTTAGGGTGGTAAGTGTTCCCGCTTCGCCGCGAAACACCGCCGCGCCGCGCAAGTTGCGCATGTACCACGAAGCGTGTTTGCGTGCTTCGAGCAAGGCGACACGTTCGCCTTTAAGTAATGCTGCCCATTCGATTTGACGGCACAACACGTCCATACGTTGTTCCACGGTGGGTTCGGGGAGCAGGGTGCCATCCTTCAAAAAAGCGTTGACCGCTTCAAAAATCCACGGGGCGCCCAGGGCACCCCGACCAATCATGATAAGGTCGCAACCCGTTTGTTCGTAAAGCGCGGCGGCTTGTTCGGGGGTGGTGACGTCGCCATTGCCGATGACGGGCACGGACACCGCCTCTTTTACTTTTCGAATACAATCCCAGTCCACGGGCGGTGCGTACATTTGGTCGCGGGTGCGACCGTGCACCGTGATGGCTGAAGCACCACCGCTTTCGCACGCCTGAGAAACTTCGACGGCATTGACCTCGGTTTTAGAATACCCTTTGCGGATTTTGACCGTAACAGGTACGGGTACCGCTTCGCACACCGCTTTGACAATGCGGCGGCAAAGTTCCGGTTCGCGCATGAGCGAACTGCCGCAATGGTTACCCGCAATTTTGGGCGCGGGACACCCCATGTTGATATCCAACCAATCGGGTTGCTGTTGCATGGCTAGGCGCGCCGCTTTTGCCATGGTTTCGGGGTCGTCCCCAAAAAGCTGTATGGCGGCGGGACGTTCGCGCTCATCTAAACGCATAAGCTCGCGACTTTTGGCATCACCAAACGTGAGGGCTTTCGCGCTGACCATTTCCGACACGGTAAATGCCGCGCCGTAACTGACACAAAGTCGCCGAAACGCCGCATCCGCCACACCCGCCATGGGCGCCAACGCTGCCGTTTTTGAAAACGTAAAGTTACCGATTTGCATAGTTTTAATTCCTTAATCTTTTATCTGCTCTTAGTTTACCATACTCCCCCGCCGCAGGTCAACTCAAATATGCGGTGATACCGTTTGCTATCCCCAGTGCAAACAACTGCGGTGAATTGGCCATCAATGCGGCATCCCCCGCGTTGGTGATAAAGCCGAGTTCTACGAGCACCGCGGGCATGCGCGTACGGCGCAGCACGTACAAATTGGTGCGTTGTGTCACACCGCGGTTGGGCAGTCCCGTGGTTTCTGCCAACCCCCGCAAAATACTCGCTCCCAAATCTGCCGCCACGGAATTGAGGTTATATACCAACGCTTCCGAACCCGAAGCCCCCGCCAGTTGCGAAGCATTGGCATGCAGACTGATAAAGTAATCGGCACCCCAGGCGTTTGCCTCGTTTACACGTGCGGCAAGCGACGTCGCATTCGACGTGCCGAGTTGGGTTTCGGGCGTGGGACGGGAAAGGCGCGTTTCATACCCCTCGGCTTGTAAAATGGCAGAAAGTTCTTGCCCAATGGTATACACCAAATCTTGTTCGCGGTAGCCGTTCCCCTCCGCGCCCGCATTGGGATTTTGCGGGTTATGTCCTTGGTCGATATAAATTTTTGTTGCCATATCGTCATCCCCCTTTCCCCACAGTATATGCGGGATTTACGGTAACGGTTAATCTTTAAAAAAAGATGAAATAATTTCAAAAGAAGGCTTGACATTTCAAAAAGAACATGGTATAGTAACACTTGCGTTTAATAAGGGGAAATTCCCGAGTGGCCAAAGGGGGCAGACTGTAAATCTGTTGTCTCTGACTTCGGTGGTTCGAATCCACCTTTCCCCACCAAAAAATCGACTTGTGAAAACAAGTCGATTTTTTATCCATTGCGAAAACAATAGTATATCATCACGCGTAGCGTGTATATCATCAAAGGCGGCAAAGCCGCCTTTGTATCTCATCACACCTTTAGGTGTGTATCAAAACCCTTTCGCAATGATGATATGCAACGGTTGGCACCGTTGATGATATACAAAACTTCGTTTTGATGATATGCAATTCCTACGGAATTGATGATATACAATGCTTCGCATTGATTTGTTTGTGAAATTATGCTATAATCATTACAAGGAAGTGATATCATGCCGAAGAATTATTTGCTTGTGTATTCAGAGCAACTTGCAACAGATATTGAGTTGCTATGCCAAAATATAAAAGCTCCATCCAATACTATTTTCCAAATCCGCAAAAGTTCAAGCAGCATTTATGCAAATATTCGTGAAGCAAACTACGGACAAAGTAAGGCAGATATGCTTTCTAAATTTGAGATTACATTAAAAGAATGTAGCGAAACAGAAGGTTGGCTACAGTTACTGTTTAATACAAATGCAATTAATGAAGATACATATAAAAAACATAGAAATCTATGTGGCAGAATCAGACGAATGTTGATTTCAAGTTGTAAGACATTAAAGGAGAATTCAAAATGAAAAAATTGTTTAGCGTTATTGCTTTGGTTTGCTTAATGCTATCCTTATCTGGATGTACCGTAAATTGGTTTGATAAGCATTATGATGTTCCTTGGTTTGTGATTGCGATTCCTGTTATTATAATTTTTATAGTTGCTCATATTCATATTATGTCTGGAACCTATGTTTGTCCTGAGTGCGGTGCAAGCTTTAAACCAAAATGGTATCAAATTTCTGCATATTTTCATTTTATGGGTGAAAGTCTTATTAAATGTCCAAATTGTAAAAAATCAAATTACTGCAAAAGAAAGTAGTGGCATCTAAATAGTTCGGAACAGCCAAAAATCCTCGTATCGTAAGATACGGGGATTTTTACTTTTTCACTATTACCTTTTCACTCTTCACTTTTCTCTTAAATACAAGGATTTTTGGGAAGTAAGAAGTAATAGTGAATAGTGAAGAAGTCCACTCTGACGAAGTCGGAATATCACTAAAAATTAAGACAAGGTGGATTCGAACCACTGAAGTAAAAATAAAGGGCAGATTTAGTGATTAAATATCGCTAACTCTGCCCTTTTTTCATTTAAATAATTTTATCTTTAAGAGAAGGTGGCATCTGTCTACCATAATGTAGTAGAAAAAGTCATAATATAGTGCTATAATAGCTTTAACAATTATAAGGGAGCATCAAACATATGCCTATAATACTCGATCATCAATTGAGGGAACATATACCGCACAATGCTATAGAATTTCCAATCACTTATTTTTACGATGAAATTGTTACTCTGCCGGATTGGGCGGGACCTTTGCATTGGCATCCTGAGTTTGAGATTGCAACAGCAGAATTCGGAGTTTTAGATTATCAGGTTGGAGAGCATCACATCATATTGAAAGCA
>JAZNRV010000066.1:0-9754 GCA_045590855.1 Acutalibacteraceae bacterium
CATCGCTCGGTCATAACCGCACTTTGTTTATGGGTTTGTTTCATGCACCGCACGTTGTCGGCGAAGCGATGAAAACAGCCGTTTTTTCTGCGGCATTATTGCAGTTGTTGGGGTATACTTGCTCACCGTCGTATGATGAAATCCGTGCCGATGTCATTCAAGCGGCTTGTCTTAAAAATTCCGAAGCGTTGATTGCGTTTTGTCGTGGCATTCAAAGCGGATCGCCGGTGGATGCTTTTGTGGCTCCCGAGCCATCGGATATGCCGGGGTATGACAACCAAGTCATTATGGCGGCGGGAACGTTTACCATGGGTTCTTCCATTGAATTGTCGGCGGATGCTCCGCTGCGGGAGCCGTTTGCGGTGTATATGCAAGGCGGTCTAAATTACCATTCCGGTAAAATCGGTATTTTATCGGCGGTACAATCCATGCTGGGTAACGGTCTTGTGACAATTTAATCATAATTTTTCTATTCACCCCATATAGTCTTACTATATGGGGTGATGGTATGAAAGGTGCCGTTGAGGAACGGGCAATTGAACTTGGAGAATACATTTTGGAAAACAAAACGACGGTACGTGCCGCCGCTAAAAAGTTTCATATTTCAAAATCAACGGTACATAAAGATGTGTCTGACCGTTTGCAAAATGTGAATCCTCAATTATACGTCGAAGTGCGCCGCATTTTGGACATTAACAAAGCACAGCGTCACATTCGCGGTGGCATTGCTACGCGCCAAAAATATTTAGACGAAGAATAAAAAAACGGTGTCAAGGTAAACCACTTGACACCGTTTCGCTATATCTCATTGTAAATGGAAACGCCCATTGTTCCGTCAATTTCGGGAACGCTGACACCGACCACTTCTTTGCGGGAGGTGGGAAGATTTTTCCCTACAAAATCCCCGCGAATGGGTAATTCCCGATGCCCGCGGTCAATTAATACCGCCAGTTGTATGCGTTTGGGACGGTCGTGTTCCATCAACGCGTCCATGGCAGCGCGAACGGTACGCCCTGTAAAAATCACATCGTCTACCAAAACAACCGTTTTTTCTTTGATGGAAAAATCAATTTTGGTACCGTTGAGAATGGGGTCGACTTGCACGGTTTTTAAATCATCCCGATACAACGTAATGTCCAACGACCCAACCTGCACACAAATATCCGAAAAAGCACGAATATTTTCGGCAATACGCTGTGCAAGCGGAACACCGCGGCGCTGAATACCGATTAAACAAATGGTATCACAATCGTCGTTTTTTTCTACAATTTCATGGGACATGCGAATAAGCGTTCGCTTAACGGCGTTTTCGTCCATGATACGAGATTTTTCAGTCAGCATTTATTCGCCTTCTTGCTCGTCGAGCACCGCCACGGCTTGCACCGAAACAATCCGTGCGCCACTGTTGTTGACGGTATCAAATGTCATTTGCCCACCACACACAGAACACGTTGCACGTAAATCTTCTTCACCGGCACGCAAGGCTACGGGGAGTTTCCGTTGGCTGGCAATGCAAGCACGTTGGTGGCCGGAAAGCACCTCGCCGTGACCGCATTCGCACAACGCAATGCTGACAGGACGCATTTTTTCTTTTTTACTGCGCATTGTTTTATAAAGTTTGGGGCAATATAATAAATCGTTTGTAGCTAATTTTGTGGTACCGGACAAAGCAAAATCATCCACTACGTTGAGTGAACATTTTCCTGTACGCAAAAAATAGCACGTGTTTTTATTCAGCTGAATGGTCAGTTCCACCGTTCCTTTTGGTCCGTTCATTCTAAAACACCTCAATTCCAAATAAGTATAACACATATTTTTTATTTTTCCTATATTTTTTCAAAAAATTTTTTATTCTCGGTAAATATCGTATAAAACGGCTCTTTTTGCTATTGATAATTACTTTTGAAACGTGGAATAGTAATATTGGCAAACGCAAAAAGAGGAATTCGTATGAGAAAAACAATACAAATTCTTTGTGGCATTTCGTCAATTCTTTGCGCGGGGATTTTGGGTTTTGTGGTATATTGGCAAATCAAATTACCTGACAACTATTACGTTGAGCAAGGAACGGTACTCGCTATCAATAAGACGGTAAAAGCCGTCAGTAACGCGCGGGAAAAAACGGTGTCGGGTTCATCGGACAACGGCATCGGTGAATCTTATCAACAGACGTTGAGTTTTTTGGGACTTTTTCCCGTAAAACAAGTCGCTGTATCGGTAGTTGACTCCAACACGGTTGTTTTGGGTGGTATTCCTTTTGGCATCAAACTGTATACCGACGGTGTTTTGGTGGTATCGCTATCGGGTGTTCCAACAAAGAGCGGTACTGTTTATCCCGCTAAAAACGCGGGAATAAAAGTAGGGGACAGCATTCTTTGCGTGAATGGTCAAAGCGTTTATACCAATGAGGATTTGGCAGATTTGGTAAAGAAAAGTGACGGAAAAAAACTGACTTTACGTGTCAAACGCAGCAAGGTTGTTTTTACGGTAGAAATTCAACCTGTAAAATCAACCAAAGAGAACTGCTACAAGGCAGGATTGTGGGTACGCGACAGTTCCGCCGGTATCGGTACCGTGACGTTTTATGACCCCAAAAGCAATGTATTGGCAGGACTGGGACATGCCGTGTGCGATGTGGATACCGGCAAAATCATTCCCATTTCTTCGGGTGAGATTGTACCGGCTCGCATTTACGGTGTGACAAAAAGTGAAGTCGGCGTCCCCGGCGAATTACGCGGTGGATTTGAAAAAGGAAGCTTTGGACCGCTGCTTAGTAATTGTGACCAAGGGATTTACGGCTCGTTAAGCGCCGGGAAAATGTTGGGAAAACAACTGGAAATCTTGCTCAAACAAGAAGTAGAAATTGGGCAGGTGCAAATTTACACCACCGTTAACGGCACCAGTCCCGATTGGTACACCGCACGTATCAAGCAAATTCGTTACCGCGATTTGTCCGGCACTCGCAACATGGTGATTGAAATCACGGATGAGCGGTTGCTCAATGTAACAGGCGGTATTGTGCAGGGCATGTCGGGCTCTCCCATCGTGCAGAACGGAAAACTTGTCGGTGCGGTCACCCATGTTTTTGTTAACGACCCCACCAAAGGCTACGGCATTTTTGCAGAGAATATGTTGGAGACTGCACAAAGTGTAGCTGAGAGTAATAAGTTAAAAGAGGCATCATAATATTGAAACCGTTGCAGTTTTTCTGCAACGGTTTTTGCGTATACTTTTAATTTTAGTTAAAACAAATTTGAGAATAGATAAAGTTTAATTGTTGTATGGCTCTACATATTATGGTAAAATAAATGTTGTTTAAGGCGGTGTAAATATGGAACACATTACGGTTGGAAGAAAGTTCAACGAAGGAAAGGTTGCTTTTGTTGAGTGCGTTAAGAACGGTTCACTTGATAATATCAGTATTAAGAATAAGTGTTTTTTGCTCATTATACTTACTAAAGGGAAACTAGAGTTTAAGGTCGGCAGTGGGAAAATTGTTGCTACCGCGCCTTCATTTTTGTGCTTTGATGAATTGGAAAATCCTGTGTTGATTTCAAAATCAAAAGCGCAATACACTTGTGTGTACTTCCATCCTAAATTCTTAAATATCAATATGACCTTTGAACTTTTGCGTTCTAAAAATTACGGTGATATTGCTACCACACACGATATGTTTATGTTAAAACCGTTTATAGACAAGGCGTATGTGATACCTATCGCCGAGACACAGGTAGAAAAGATTGAACATTCTGCCAATTATATGTTAGAGGAATTAACTGAGCAAAGAGATTGGTATTGGTCTTGTAGAGGACGCTCATACTTTATGGAGATTATTATCGCGTTAGAGCGTATGTACGGTCTTATTGGCTATGGTTTAACCCACCAAAAATCAGATAACGCACCAATTATCAAAAACCCGAAACTTCGGGATGCTGTGCTTTATATAGAGGGGCATTATGGTGATAGTATAACCCTGTCCGATATATCGGCAAATGCCGGAATAAACCACACCACGCTAACTGCACTAATGAAAGAGGAGCTTAGCTGTACGGCAATTGAATATTTGATGCAGTACCGAATTACTATTGCAAAAAAGCAACTCAGCTTTACAGATGTTCCGATTAAAGATATTTCTAATATGGTAGGTTTTAAAACAGTGCAACATTTCAACCGAATTTTCAAAGAAATAACAGGCACAACCCCTGCCGAGTTTCGCAAATCGGCGGTGCAAAAGAGAAAGGATGATATAAGATGAAGAAAATAATTTCATTATTTTTAGTCATAGCATTAGTTATATGTTTTAGCGGTTGCGATAGCGGTTTAGAAAACAATAATTATAAAAAAATCGAATATCAAAACGATGAAATTTTTGATAAAGCAATCGTTTTCACAATACCCGATGTATGGGTTTATGCAGAAATATTTGATGGAGACAATGATAATCTAATAGTCTTTCGTGATGAGTTGGGTCAGCAAATTGGAAATTTAGTATTAAATACAAACTATTCGGGTGAGGATGATATTTTTTCAATTAAAGAAAAAATTGTTCCTATAGATGATGCAAAACACACGAAAATCTCTGAAAACTGTTTTATAACCACTGATAAGGGCAGAGGTAATATTATTACCTATAAAGTTAATGATGTAGTCATTGATATGTTTTTTGATGTATCCATAGAAAAAGGGGTTATTAAAGAAATAGCCAAAAATATTATTCTTAAAGATTTTGAAATAAAAGAAGAAACAGAAGAAACCGTCTCTTCTTCTCCATCATCAACAAGTCAAAACACTAATATTATAGTAAACCAAAAACCTAATATTGATTTTATTGAGGAACCCGGTTTAGTAAATAATGCGATAGCTGTAGAAAAAATTTACGATGTGTTCAATGCTGTCGGATGCAATATGCATCTGATGGGGCGACCAAATATAGGTAAGGAAATTTATTTTGAAAATAACTATAATACATCGACATTACAGCTTTATGGTGATGACGGATATGTATATATGCTAATCGACAACTTCAGAAACAATAAATTTGAATTAGCAAAATTAAGTGAACCGGGAAGGTCTGCTAACATTTTAAACAGGGATGTAATATTAAGTAAATCTCTTCCGACAGACTGCAACCTTTTAACCGAGTTCAACGATTATATGTATAATTTTGTCAGTCAAAAAAGTTTTATCAACTTTGAGCAGGCAGACAAAATAATAATGTTCCCATTTTTGTGTCAACATTTGAACAAAGATAGTCTTATGCCAGAGGGAATCTCTGTATCAGAGGACGGTATGATAATATCAACAAAATTATATATCCCCGAAGCAATGGCGTTTTTATATATTACTGAGGATTATAAATCTATGCAAGCAGAATACCATGTTGCAGCAGTAAACGGAGATACATCCCACTTACCACAAAGTTTAAATAAATATAATACCGTTAAAGAATTATATCCTTTTAGTCCTACAGACAGATTTAGATACAAAGAGTTTGGGGTGATTTTTCCGTGAAAAAATTTGTAGCATTAACAATCGTACTGTGTATTGTGATAAGTTTATGTGGATGTAAAGAAATCGTAGTTAAAGAATATAATCAAACTAATGAAAACGAAAAATATGAGTTGAATTTTTCAAGCAGCATGGCTGTAGGGTATAATTGCTCAAAAACAGTAGATTTGGTATCTACAGCAGAAACCTGTAAAATAACCGATATTTTCGATATTGAAGAAATAGAAATTTTGGGTGAACATTATACGCCTACCGGGGTAGGTACTGCAGGCGGTGAGTTTTTTGCAGTTGTGCGGGAAGAAGAAAGAGATACGCTTTATAACATTTCAGGACATAGTCTTATTGAAATTTACAAAGCGGATGCAATAACTCCTATTTTTGAGAAAGACGGTTGTTTTATATTTGCTGTTGGGGAAACCGATAGCTACGGATATAATATTATGTCATATAATCCTGAAGAAAAATCCGTAAAAAGATTATTCGAACTTTATGATGAAAACTTGCCTTATTTTTCAGAAGCGGGATATTATATTTCTGTAACTGAACAACCATCGTTAAACCCCTTTGGGCATCCATATGATGATGAATTTAATAAACGATTAAAAACGAGGCACTATTATTCTAATATTAAAAGTGATGGTTTTGTAAGACCGGGAACTTTTTCTGCAACAATGCATGGGTTTCTAAATACTAAAAATATTAGTAATAATTATTTTATGTGTTTTGATTATGTGACATCACAAATTATGGTGGAGACAATTGATACAAACGAGTTTGTTAGTGAAATATATCTTGATGTTTGGAATAAAAACGATTATTTAAAGCTTAACTTTTTCGGTAGCAAACTTTTGATGCGCGATGGTAACGGTTTGAAAATGCACGATTTTGAAAACAATACGGACCATATGATTTGTTTACTTAAATGGGAAGGTAAAAACGATAATGAGATTAAAAGATTCGGTATTATTTGCGAAATGATTGGTGATGTATTAGTTTTTTCAGACACAGAAAATTTATTGGCGTATGATTTTAAAAATGAAAGAGTAGCAACAATTTGTCCTCTTGAAAATGTTACATATACAGCTTCGGATAATAAATCAACATTTGTCTATTGTTCAGCACAGTTAACTGCAGAGGGGGTTGAATCTGTTTATAAGTTTAAACTGAAAGAATAAATTAAATTGTTGTTTTTTAGCAAATACCGGGGCGATTTATTGCTCTAATTTGTTGGTCCTAATATAACACATACCATAAAAAGTTAATTTCCTATCACACAAAGAAATCGTGCCTACTCGGTGCGGTTTCTTTTCGTTCAAGAGGAAATTCAGAAAATAATCGGTATGAAAAATTTGTTGTTCCTATATTGACACACTCGTGAGCGGTAGTCCCATTGTTCAAAACGGCAAACTTGTCGGGGCAATAACCCATGTTTTCGTCAACGACCCGACCAAAGGTTACGCCATCTTTGCGGAGAATATGCTGGAAACCGCGCAAAGCGTTGCAGAGAACAATCAATTAAAAGAAGCGTCATAACCGAAAGAAAGCATCCCGATTATCTTCGGGATGCTTTTTTCTTGCTTTTTGCAGAATAATATGCTACTCTAATGTTGCAAAAGATGAGTGTGGGGAAGAGTACACCATTATTGTTACGGCAGACCACGGCGGTCACGACCGCACACACGGTACCGACCTTCCCGAAAATACCACGATCCCGATGTTTTATTTTGGGAAAAATTTTGAACAAGGCAAACGCTTTAACGGCGGCAGTATTTTGGATATTACTCCTACCATTTCCAAAATTATGGATGTAGCACCTGCCGTTGAATGGGAAGGTTCTCCGGTAATTTAACGTTTATAAAATCCCCCAAGACGACACAAAACGTCTTGGGGGATTTTCATCAACAAAACACAAAGAAATTAGAAATCTTTTTTCTTTTACTAACGTTTGACAGGAAATTTATGGAAATTTCCTTTTTTAAGGCTTTTTTTAAAGATTTTTTTATATTTTTTCACAAAAATTATTTTTCGACTGGTAACGACTTGAAAATATTTCCAATATATGGTAATCTAATGTTGCCGGCGAAAAAAGAACAGGGAGGTTTTTGTGATTTGGAAAAGAAAATCAAAGTATTATTAGCAGATAACAGTGAAAGTTTTGGATTGACGTGTGCCGCACGGATGCGCACACATGGATTAGAGGTGGAAACCACCGAAAAAGATGGAAAAGCATTGGTAGAAAGTATTGTTCACAAGAAACCGGATGTGGTGATTATGGATTTCTTTTTACCGAGAATGGATGCAATTGGAGTTATGAGTTCCATTCATGCCATGAAGTTGCCGCAAACACCGCAATTTATGGTGATGTCTGCTTTTGATAACAGCAAATTGGAACGCGAAGCCATACAAGCAGGGGCGGATTATTATTTTCTCAAACCGTTTGATGCCGACGAAATGGCGTGCCGTATTTTGGCGTTATCGTCTTTTGAAGATAATATTGAACCGTTTAGGCAAAACACCAATACTAACAGTTTAGAGATACGTGTTACGGAAATTTTGCACCAAATCGGTGTGCCTGCACATATCAAAGGGTACCAATATTTGCGCGATTCCATTTTGATGGCGATTGACGACGATGATATTATCAACGCTGTTACCAAGCGGTTGTATCCTGCTGTTGCCAAAAAGCACGGGACAACTTCATCACGCGTGGAAAGAGCAATTCGTCATGCCATTGAAGTGGCATGGGACCGTGGCGATATTGATGTGTTGAATTCTTATTTTGGGTATACGATTCATAATGACCGAGGCAAACCCACAAACTCAGAGTTTGTTGCCATGATTTCTGACAAATTCCGTTTACAACTTAAAATTTCTTAAATGAATTTAAACTTTGATAACACTACCGTTCCTTAATTTTATAAGGAGCGGTTTTTGTTATATAGGCTGGCGGCGAGCGAAACCGCAAAGGGTTCGACTCTCGCCAGCCTAAGAAAAAAAGACATCATGTGATGTCTTTTTCCCCAATGGGTTTTCGTTTGCCGGTTTTTTCTAATTTGACTTGTGACAAAGGATTTTGTTTGGATGCGTTTTCGATTTGTTCGTTGGAAAGGTGGGTGTAAATTTCCGTTGTTCCCAAATTTTCGTGTCCTAAATAATTTTGAAGTACCCGAATATCCACGCCGTTTTGATACATCAGCGTGGCGGCAGTATGTCGCAATTTATGTACCGTCATGTTTTGCGCGCCTTCAATATTTTTTAGATACCCCTTAACGACATAGTGTACGCCTTGCAGCGTAATACGGCTCTTTAAACGGCTCAAAAACAGTGCGTTTTTATCTTTGACACCATCTACCGGCCGAACACGTAAATACTGTTCAATGGCTTGTCGGCAGGCTTCGTTGAGATACAGCATGCGTTCCTTGTTGCCTTTTCCGCGCACACGCAATGTATTATCGTCACGTGAAACATCGGAGACGTTAATGTTGACCAGTTCTGCGCGGCGCAAACCACAATTCAAAAACAGCATTAACATGCAATAATCGCGCTCAGCAAAATCACCGGAGGCGCTTTGCAACAATGCCATGGATTGTCCCAAAGTCAAATATTGCGGCAGAGATTTCTTTTGTTTTGGGGTTTCCAAATTTTGAATGGGGTTATGTTCCAAGTGATGGGCGTAATCCGTTAAATACTTAAAAAACATGCGCAGTGCGGTGGTTTTTCGCGCACGGGTGCTGTTGGAATTGGAACGTTCGTTGCGCAGATAATTCATATATTCGTATACGTCGGTGGTCGTAATGGTACGTATAAAATTGATATCAATATCCGCAATGGAAATTTCTTCGGTGGATACAGAAGAGGGGACAAGACCGCGCAATTCTTTCATAAACCGAAAAAAGGTGCGCAAATCGGTAAAGTATTCGTTTACCGTGTTGGTGGAACGACCTTTGACGACTTCGATATATCCCAAATATTCTTTCATAATCGGCGGGCATTCAGCCATGTATTCTTTTTTGATGGTAAACGACCTCCTTTGTGAAACAATGTTTCACGTTGAAATGATACGTATATATCATAAAGTAAGTATAGCACATCAACTATACAAAATAAAGACAATTTTTATATTTAATATCAAATGCTTGGAGTAGGGTGTTTATTACGAATAACCGGTTACTTTACCATAAATTCTATCTTAGATTATTGACAATTCAAATTATCCTCAATTTTTAATTAAATACTATTTTTATTT
>JAZNRV010000067.1:0-16999 GCA_045590855.1 Acutalibacteraceae bacterium
CGTATTCTTTAATATGTCGATAACTTCTTGGCATAAAAAATCCTCCTATGGTAGTTGTTTTAATTCTACCATAGGAGGGTGTTTTTTTCTATTGTCCGTTTTTACTGGACTTGTGCAGTTTTCACCGTGCGTTTTTTGTGTCGTTTATTCTTCCGCAAAATCCACGCATTGTCGACCAATCGCCACCGCGTGCACAAACTTCTTTACCTCAACGTGTGCCGGATGGGTAGCATAATTATCCAGCGCTTCTTTGCTGACAAAGCGGGAGTCAAGGGCAACGTCGTATTCTTCACCGTTAAAATTCACTCCCACCATGGCTTCTTCCAAACCGGGAACGACACCTACCAACGCTTCCAAACGTTGTTTCATAATGCGGGCATTTTCCAACTTGTCGTTACCCTCGGCGGTGTCTGCCAATTTCCAAATAACAATGTGACGAACCATAAGATTCTCTCCTTTTTATTCAGCACCCCAATACTTGCGGTCTAAACTGCGGTATTGAATGGCTTCCGAAAGATGGTCTATGTGCAACACTTCACTGCTACCCAAATCGGCAATGGTGCGCGCAACTTTGAGCAAACGGTCATAGGCGCGGGCAGAAAGTCCCAACCGTTCAAAAGCACTTTGCATCAGCGCGTTGGCATCGTCGGATAACATGCAATGTTTTCGCAACAAAGCAGGCGTGAGCCCTGCATTAGTGCGCACCGACGTGCCTTTGTATCGCTCGGCTTGTACTTGTCGGGCTTTGTTGACCCGTTCTCGAATGGATGCCGAAGATTCCGCCAAAGCTTTGGCGGTCAAACTTTCATATTCTACCGGCGGCACTTCCACGTGCAAATCAAAGCGGTCTAAAAGCGGACCGGAAATGCGTGACAAATACCGATGAACCGACGAGGCGGAACACGTGCAAGCGCGATGCGGATGACCGTAATACCCGCAAGCACAAGGGTTCATGGCACCCACCAACATAAACGAGCAAGGGTACGAAAGCGACGCGCTTACACGCGATATAGTTACTCGTCCATCTTCCAACGGTTGGCGCAACCCTTCCATGGCTTGTCGCGAAAATTCCGGCATTTCATCCAAAAACAGCACGCCGTTGTGTGCCAGCGAAATTTCGCCGGGGCGCGGCACTGTACCGCCACCCGTCAAACCGGGCAACGAAACCGTGTGGTGCGGAGACCGAAACGGTCGGCAGCGGAGCAAGCCTACACCTGCCGGCAAAGTACCCGCAATGGAATGCAACGCAGTGGATTCCAAAGCCTCTTCTCTTGTCATATCGGGCAAAATAGAAGGAAGTCGTTTGGCTAACATGCTTTTGCCCGAGCCGGGAGGTCCTACCAACAAAATATTGTGGCAGCCTGCAGCAGCAATTTCCATGGCACGGCGGGGAACAGCTTGCCCCATTACTTCCGAAAAATCCGGTACCGAACCGTCAATTTGCGGCGAAAATTCGGTTTTTGTCAGCGGGGAAAGCACTGCTTCCCCCGCAAAATGTGCCAATAACGTTTTGATGTGGTCTACCGCATAAACGGTAACGCCATCTACCACAGCACCCTCAGCGGCGTTCTCTTTGGGGATAAACACGGTGTATATACCGGCGTTTCGCGCGGCAATCACCATGGGTAATACACCGCGTATCGGACGAATATCACCGGTCAGGGATAACTCGCCGACGAATGCCATGCCGTCGGTTTTGGTTTGCAGTTGTCCGGCAGCGCACAGCAAGGCAATTAACAAAGGCACGTCGTAAACAGAGCCCTCTTTTTTAATATCTGCCGGTGCCAAATTAACGGTGATGTGGCTGACCGGAAACGAAAACCCGCAGTTTTTAAGCGCCGCGCGAACACGGTCGCGCGACTCTTTTACCGCTGTACCGGGCATGCCGACCACATCAAATCCGGGCAACCCGCCCGCAATATCCACTTCTACGTTCACGGGGAAACCCTCAATACCGAGCAACCCCATGCTTTTTACTTGTGCAAACACACAACGTTCCTCACTTAATTACGCAAACTTTGTAACGGCGCAGGGATGCGGCCACCGCGGTTAATTAACCGTGCGGGAGATGCGGTGTTAATCGGCATAACGGGACCGCTGCCAAGCAAACCGCCAAACGACAATTCATCGCCAACCTGTTTGCCAATGGCAGGGATAACACGCACTGCCGTGGATTTCGAGTTGATCATACCAATTGCCGCTTCGTCGGCAATGATAGCGGAAATCACCTCAGCCGGGGTATCGCCGGGGATGTTAATCATGTCCAAACCGACGGAACAAACGGCGGTCATTGCTTCTAATTTTTCAATGCGCAAGCAACCGCTTCGTGCGGCGGCAATCATGCCGGCATCTTCGGTAACAGGAATAAAAGCGCCCGACAACCCGCCAACGTGCGACGAAGCCATCACGCCACCTTTTTTTACGGCGTCGTTGAGCAATGCCAGCGCGGCAGTGGTGCCGTGTGCGCCGCAGCATTCCAAGCCCATTTCTTCCAAAATATGTGCCACCGAGTCACCAATTGCAGGTGTGGGAGCAAGCGACAAGTCGACAATGCCAAACGGCACACCCAAACGGCGGGAAGCCTCTTTGGCAACCAACTGACCCATACGCGTGATTTTAAAAGCCGTGCGTTTGATTAAATCCGCAACAGCCGTCAAATCGCAGTCGCCCGCTTTTTCCAAGGCGGCGCGCACCACACCGGGACCGGAAACGCCCACGTTGATAACACAGTCGGGCTCACCGACACCGTGAAAAGCCCCCGCCATAAACGGGTTATCCTCCGGTGCGTTGCAAAACACGACCAACTTGGCAGGACCAATGCAATCGCGGTCGGCAGTCAGTTCGGCCGCGCGACGTACCACACGTCCCATTTGTGCCACGGCATCCATGTTAATGCCGGATTTGGTAGAACCGATGTTTACCGAAGAGCAAACGTGGTCGGTGGTTGCCAATGCTTCAGGGATGCTTTCTATCAATTCGCGGTCTCCTGCCGCAAAACCTTTGTGTACCAATGCCGAATACCCGCCAATAAAGTTAACACCGCAGGCAACGGCGGCTTTTTCAAGTGTGTGCGCCAATTTCAGCGGGTTTTTGTTGTTGCAAGCCGCCACGACCATGGCAATAGGCGTAACCGAAATGCGTTTGTTAATAATCGGAATACCATATTCTTTTTCAATTTCATTGCCGACTTCCACCAAACGGGCAGCACGTGTTGTAATTTTGTCGTACACACGGCGGCAGACGGTATCAATATCACTGTCACAGCAATCCAAAAGCGAGATTCCCATCGTAATGGTACGAATGTCCAAATGCTCCTCTTGAATCATGGCAATGGTTTCTAAAATATCTTTTGTGTTTAACATACCTGGTATCTCCCGTTAAATTTTGTGCATGGAATTAAAAATATCTTCGTGCATGGTGTGAATGGCCATGTTCATGGATTCACCAAGTTTTGTCATGCGGTCGGAAAATTCCGGAAACGGCAAATCACTGTTTGTCATATCCACCATCATAATCATAGCAAACATTTCTTGCAAAATCGATTGAGTTACTTCCAAAACGTTGATTTTGTGTTCGGCACAGGTGGAAGAAACCTTTGCCAAAATACCCACGGTATCTTTGCCAATAACCGTAATAACAGCGCGCATTAAGTATCATCTCCTTTTATAATTGACTCATTATACCATAAAACATGAGGTAAAGCAATTATTTTCTTGGCTTTGCGGCAAAATTGTGTTATACTGAAAAAGATAACAAAAAGGAGTGTGAGTTTATGGATAAATTATTAAAAATACTAGATTCCAACGCGCGGCTCACCAACGCACAGTTGGCAGCCATGTTGGATGTTTCGGAAGATGAGGTAAGTAATCGCCTTGCCGTCCTGGAAAAAAGCGGTGCGGTGCGCGCCTACAAAGCCGTTATCGACTGGGACAAAACCGACCGAGATTACGTTACCGCCATTATTGAACTCAAAGTGGCTCCGCGCCGAGATGTGGGTTTTGAAGGCATTGCCGAAACCATCATGGCGTTTGACGAGGTGGAAAGTGTCTACCTGATGTCGGGCGGCTATGATTTGTCGGTGCGCGTTACGGGCAGAACATTTCAAGAAATTGCGGCATTTGTTGCCAAACGGTTGGCACCGCTGGATTCCGTCATTTCTACTGCCACTCACTTTGTGTTGCGCCGCTATAAAGAGAGTAACGTTATGTTCTTAGGCGAAAATCAAGACGAGAGAGGGCTCGTATAATCTCATGAATTACGAAACTGTTATTAACCGTGCGGTAGCCGAATTAAAACCGTCGGGCATTCGGCGTTTTTTTGACATTGCTGCCGGTATGGATGATGTTATTTCCCTTTCGATTGGGGAACCCGATTTTGCAACGCCGTTTCACATTCGGGAAAAGGGAATAGAATCTTTGGAAAAAGGCAAAACGTGGTACACCGCCAACGCGGGTATGCCGCGCCTGCGCGAAGCCATTGCCGGCTATGTTGAACGCCGAGCCGGTCTTTCTTACGATGCACTAACGGAAGTGTTGGTAACCGTCGGCGGCAGCGAAGCAATCGATTTGTGCTTGCGTACCGTGGTTTCGGCAGGGGACGAGGTGTTAATTCCCGAACCGTGCTTTGTGTGTTACGACCCGCTGACGCGGTTGGCCGGCGGTGTGCCGATAACCATCGAAACCAAAGCCGAAAACAGCTTTCGCCTAACGGCAGAGGAACTCAAAAAGGCCATCACCCCCAAAACAAAGGTGCTGATATTCCCGTTCCCCAACAACCCCACCGGTGCGGTAATGCGCCGCGAACATTTGGAAGAAATCGCGGCCGTATTGCGCGGCACGGATATTGTGGTGCTGGCAGACGAAATATACAGCGAATTAACCTATGGTGACGAACGACACATAAGCCTTGCCACCTTGCCGGGAATGAAAGAACGCACCGTATACATCAGTGGTTTTTCAAAAGCGTTTGCCATGACGGGATGGCGGTTGGGTTATGCATGTGCCCCCGCACCAATCATGAAACAAATGCTCAAATTGCACCAATTCGCGCTGATGTGCGCCCCTACGGTGTCGCAACATGCCGCCATCGAAGCCATGACAAGCGGTGACGAAGACGTGGAAATGATGCGTGCCGATTACGATGCGCGTCGCCGTCTAATAGTGTCTGAATTGCAACGGATAGGATTACCTTGCTTTGAACCGGAAGGTGCCTTTTACGTGTTTCCCTCGATTGCGGCAACGGGTTTGTCGTCGGAGGAGTTTTGCACACGGTTGCTCAAAGAGCAACATGTGGCGGTCGTGCCGGGAACAGCATTTGGTGATTGCGGCGAAGGATTTGTACGCATTTCCTATTGTTATTCCATTGCTCACATCACCGAAGCACTCAAACGTATCGAGCAATTTGTCAAGGGGCTTATCGTATGAAAATTGTGGCTAAGGCACCCGCAAAAATCAATTTAGCATTAGATATCACGGGAAAAAGAGAAGACGGTTACCATACTTTGCAAACAGTTTTCCAATCGATTGACTGGTACGACCGTATTTTGGTAGAATTGTTGCCGAATGACGACAGTATCCTTTTTTCTTGTTCCGACAAAGCACTCGAAAACCCAAAAAACACCGCCTATAAAGCGGCATTGCTTTTTAAACAAACGCTGGGGACAAAAAACGGCTTTGCAGTCACAGTGGAAAAATCCATTCCCCAACAAGCGGGGTTGGCGGGGGGCAGCGCCGATGCCGCGGGTGTGTTGGCGGCACTCAATTACTTGAACGGTTCTCCGCTTTCGGTGGAAGAATTGTGCGAGTTGGGTGCCAAAATCGGCGCGGATGTGCCGTTTTGTTTGTTGGGCGGTACAGCCTTGGGTGAAGATACGGGTGTTAAGTTAACACCGTTACCTTCGCTTGCCTCTTGCTATATCGTTGTCGTCAAACCAAATGGCGGCGTTTCCACCCCGCAAGCCTATATGCAATGGGACACGGCACAGCACGTTGTTCATCCGGACGTCAGTGGTATGTGCGCAGCATTAAAAGTCGGGGATATGGCCGGCGTTTTGGAACGTGTAGGTAACACTTTTGAGCAGCCTCTTGCGTTGCCTCATACCGAAAACATTTGCCGCATTCTCAAAGAAAGCGGTGCCGAAGCAGCGTGCTTAAGCGGCAGCGGTTCGGCGGTGTTCGGTATATTCCGCGGGGTACAAAATGCGCAAAGCAGTGTAAAGCAACTGCAAACAGCGTACCCGCAAACTCGCCTTTGTAGGCCGTGCGATGGCATTATTTTGACCGAGGTTGAATAAAATCAAAAAAACCACCCATGCTCCGTTATGTACATAATAACGTGCAGTAAAGGGTGGTTTTGTATGAAACAGGGATTGCGTGTCATAGCCGGTGCCGTTACCGTTTGTTTGTTATTAGTCATGTGTGCTTTCGAGGGGAATTGCGCGCAAATACGCAGTGCGGTGGTGCGGTTGCACGTGTTGGCAAACTCCGACACGGCCGAAGACCAAACGCTCAAACTGTGTGTGCGCGATGCTGTTTTATCGGCAGGTGCTAAACTGTTTACAGACACCACATCGCGTGAACAGGCCGAGCAAAAAATACAGGCAGCCTTGCCGCAAATACAACAGGCAGCCGCAGAATGTATTCGACAACAAGGGTACGATTATTCTATCACGGCACAACTGACCGAAAACTATTTTTCCACACGTACGTACGAAAATGGCACCTTCCCCGCAGGGCGGTACAAAACGGTGCAAATTGTCATTGGCGAGGGCAAAGGAAAAAATTGGTGGTGTGTTATGTACCCGCCGCTTTGCGTGGCGTCGGCAACCGACCGACAATCGTTATCCGACACAGTAGGCGAAGGACCTTGCTATATTGTTGAACAAGCCTCGCGCTATACCGTGCGTTTCAAAGTGGTAGAATGGTTTTCGGCACTGTTTTCGTGGCTTGAAAAGTAAAAAGCAGAGCGCTGTTTTTTGGAACAGCGCTCTGCTTTTTGCTATCTTCGTTTACGACGGCATGCCACCAGCAAAAGCAAGGAAACCATCAAACTGAGCACACACAAAACAAGAATAAACCACTTGGCAATGGGGTTGTTAATAAAATCCATGGTGGGGTTTAAATAATCAAAAATCAGTAACGTCAGCAGCACCAACACCAAAATAATGCAAGCATGTGCAGCACCTTTTACCCACATGTTTTTCACGGTTGTGCCACCTCCCCGATAAAGATAATATCGCTGATTTGACGACCGCCTTTGTACGGCTGGTTGACCACCTCGTTGCCAAATGCCATCACCGCTGTGCGCCCGCCGTCCAAATTGTACGCTGCCGTACATCCCATGGATTGGAACAGTTGCCCCAACTCTTCCAACTTCATGCCCACAGAATAATTTTCTTTGCGCCCATCCACCAACACAAATGCATAGTGCCCGGGTTCGTAATAGCCAATCGCGCAACGCGGATGCGTTTGCGCTAAATAGCCGGAAAACCCGCTGCGCGGTGTGCCGTCCTCTTTGAGTAACGACGGGCCAAAACTAAACGCTTGCCAAGCATCGTTTTGAATTTCTTTTTTTGCGTCAAACGTTCCCTCGGCGAACATGCGCATAGTACCGTCGCGGTACAACACGCAAACATCTTCGTCACTGCTTTTGTTGCGGTACAATTTTCCGTTGCGAATAACCGATTTGTTGGCATGCATACCGTAGTAATCACCGGAAATTGCCAAAACAGCATTGTGGCGAGTGGCGATGTCCAACAAATCTTCTTTGATGTTACTGCCAAACGTATCTTTGGCAAACGCGGTTTGAAAACACTCAATATCGCGTATATAAATATCGGCTACATAGTAAGTGACCAAATTTTTGCCTTCGCCCATGGTTTTCTTTTCCACCGACAGTGCAATGTTTTTAGAAGAATAACTGTTTTCGGTGCGCACGACCGTATCGGTAAACTTATCTTTAAATTTGGCACCCATCGAGGTATCTTCGGGTTCCTGAGGTGTTTGTACCGCAGGAGGGGCGATTGGTTCCATTGGTTTTTCGGCGGCCGGCAACACGTGATGGAACAGTGAGAACACGCACAAAATAACACCCGCAAGGGTAATATCCAACGCAGCGGGTAACCAGCGCAAACGGCGCGGTTTTCGGCTTTTTTCGGCGAATGTTTGTTGTTGTGCGGTTTCCAAAATGATTTGTTCAATGGTCATTTTACTCAACCAAAAAGCCCCCTTTCTGCGTAATAACGTAAAAACAAATACCATTATACACCTATTTTGTCAAGAAAGCACGAATTTTTTGTGAAATTTAAAAACTTTTTAAAATTTTTTGTGATTTATTGTGTTTTTCTCGAACATATGTTACCGTAATATCAAGAAGGTGATAGTATGCAACCAATGGGTTTACCTTTAACCAATTTACAACACAAACAACGTTGTATACGCTTTGCGATTTTTGTAATCCTTGGGTTGTTTTTGGTAACGCTGTGTTGTTTGCCTTTTTTTCGCAAACAACACAAACCCATTGTCATTCCCGATTGGATACAGCAAGAACTCATTGCGGTGGACGGTGCCGCACGGCGGGGGAGCAAACTGGATAAGGTGACCGCAATCGCCGTCCATTATGTGGGAAATCCCAACACCACCGCCATGCAAAACCGAAATTATTTTAACCAACAAGGCGTTACCGTCAGTTCGCACTTTGTTGTGGGGTTGGAGGGGGAAGTGGTGCAATGTGTGCCACTGGACGAAATTTCTTCGGCAACCAACCACCGCAATCGCGATACCATTTCCATCGAGGTTTGTCATCCCGACGTAAGCGGACAGTTTTCGGAAAAAACATACGCTTCGTTGGTGCGTTTGGTGACGTGGTTGTGCCGCGAATTTGAACTGGACCAATTCGATTTGTTGCGCCACTATGACGTTACCGGAAAGTTATGCCCGTTGTATTATGTCAAGAACCCCGACGCGTGGACACAATTTTGTGACGAAATCGGTCGCAATTTGGCAGAAAAAAGCGAATAAAATTAACAAAATGTTATTGACGTTCACTTTTCAAAGTGGTATACTGATGAAAAGGGGCGTGTGGATCAGTGAAAACAATATCTCGTTGTATGACGTTTAAAGAAACCGTATATCTTGATGAAAAGCCGCAAACAACATACGGAATTACGGTTGAGTGGGAGGATGGCACCGTGTTTGAAAAACACGATGTCGACCCTGACAAAACCGCAGTGCAAACCCTGGCAACACAATTGTTGCGCGAAAGTGCAAACGAAGAGCAACTTTGTTATATCATAGAAGATTTTTTGGCAAAACAGTACACCTGTTGATGAAAATGAGTAGCAGCCTTGGTGTTAACGCAACACCAAGGCTGTTGTTGCAAAGAAAAGGGAACTATGGTATACTGGCTTTAATACTCGGAAAGGAGAAATCCGAATGAAAACACAAGAAATATTGTCCTTGGTGGACCATACCATATTATGTCCTACCGCAACGTGGGAGGATGTCCGCACGGTGTGCGAAGAGGGCGCAGCCTATCACACCGCTTCCGTTTGTATTCCCGCCGCTTTTGTAAAGCAAGCAAAAGAATATCTTGGCGACCGTTTGCCGATTTGCACGGTGGTGGGTTTCCCCAACGGATACAGCACCACCGCCGCCAAAGTGTTTGAAACCAAAGAAGCGTTGCAAAACGGTGCGCAGGAAATTGACATGGTCATTCCTTTGGGCAAACTGCGCGAAGAAAAATACGACGACGTATTGGCGGATATAAAAGCGGTTAAAGCGGCTTGCGGTGAGCATATACTGAAAGTGATTGTGGAAACGTGTTTGCTGACACAAGCTGAAAAAATCAAAATGTGTGAACTGGTCTCGCTTTCGGGGGCAGACTATATTAAAACCTCCACCGGCTTTTCCAAAGGCGGGGCCACGCGAGAAGATGTGGCGTTGTTTGCCGCGTATATAGCACCACACGTGAAAATAAAAGCAGCGGGTGGTATTTCCACGTTGCAAGACGCCGAAGATTTTATCCGTTTGGGCGCTTCGCGGCTTGGTAGCAGCCGAGTGATATCTTTGGTTAAAAATAAGTCTTGAAAGGGTGTTATACTATGAATAAATTACCGTATCCCACGCCGCATATTAAAGCCTCTCCTCAGGATTTTGCCAAAACGGTACTCATGCCGGGTGACCCGTTGCGTTCCCGTTTTGTGGCAGAGAATTTTTTGACAGATATTCGTTTGGTAAACAATGTACGGGGTGTGCAAGGCTATATCGGAAACTATTTGGGAAAACCCGTTTCGGTGATGGCAAGCGGTATGGGCATGCCGTCCATGGGCATTTACGCGTATGAGTTGTTCAACTTTTTTGGTGTGGAAAACATTTTGCGTATCGGCTCGGCGGGGAGTATGCAACCGCACGTGCAGTTGCGGGATGTTGTGTTGGGGCAAGGTGCTTGTACCAATTCTCGATTTGCCGAACAATACGGCCTTTCCGGCACGTTTGCACCGCTTGCCGACTTTGGCTTGTTGCAAACAGCTGTGGAAGAAGCGCAAAAACTGGGGATACGGTATCACGTGGGGAATTTGCTTTCTTCCGACACGTTTTACAGTGACAACACCACCGACACCGCCGCTTGGCAAAAAATGGGCGTTATGGCGGTGGAAATGGAAGCGGCGGCTTTGTACATGACCGCCGCCCGCGCGGGGAAAAAAGCACTTGCCATTTGCACGATTTCGGACAGTTTGGTTACGGGCGAAAAAACCACTGCTGAAGAGCGGCAGACTTCTTTTACACAAATGATGGAGATTGCACTGAATACCGCGGTGAGGTGAGTTTTTGAAACGCGTTTTTTTAATTGTATTGGACAGTTGCGGTATTGGCGAATTGCCCGACGCAGCGTTGTTTGGCGACGTGGGGACACACACACTTAAAAGTTGTTTCCGTACCGGTCAGTTGTGTATACCGCATCTTCAAAAAATGGGGTTTTGCAACGTTGAGGGCGTTTCTT
The DNA here is from genome assembly GCA_045590855.1 of Acutalibacteraceae bacterium. Classification (GTDB taxonomy): domain Bacteria; phylum Bacillota; class Clostridia; order Oscillospirales; family Acutalibacteraceae; genus RGIG3009. The sequence goes on from JAZNRV010000067.1 coordinate 10,999, forward strand.
TTTTAGGTACAGAAACGTCGCCGACTGCCGCTTACGGTCGCATGGCGGAACGTTCTGCCGGAAAAGATACCACCACCGGGCACTGGGAGTTGGCGGGCCTTTGTTTGTCGCAACCGTTTCCCACATACCCCAACGGTTTCCCCAAGGAGTTGTTGGAAGAGTTTTCCCGTCGTGTGGGGCGAGGGGTGCTGTGTAACCAACCGTATTCGGGCACCGAAGTGATTCGTGACTTTGGAGACGAGCACGTAAAAACAGGCAAATTGATTGTGTATACTTCGGCAGACAGTGTGTTTCAAATTGCGGCACACGAAGCCGTGGTGCCGCCCCAAACGTTGTACGAATATTGCCGTATCGCCCGTGAATTGCTGGTGGGTGAACATGCAGTCGGTCGTGTGATTGCGCGTCCGTTTGGCGGCGAAAACGGGCAATATACGCGCACGGCAAACCGTCACGATTTTTCGTTGCCGCCGATGGGCGAAACGGTATTGGATATCATAAAAGCCGCCGACAAACAAGTGATTGCCATTGGCAAGATTTCGGATATTTTTGCAGGTGTCGGCACCACACAAGTTACCTTTACGCACAACAACGAAGAGGGGATGGCGGCAACCGCCACCGCTGCCGAAACCGAATTTGAGGGTTTGTGTTTTACCAATTTGGTCGATTTTGACATGGTGTACGGTCATCGCAACAATGCCCAAGGGTATGCACAAGCACTCTCGGCGTTTGATGCATGGTTGGGTACCTTTTTGCCACGGTTACAAGCGGAGGATTTGTTGATTATCACTGCGGACCACGGTTGTGACCCCGGTGATGTCAGTACGGACCATACACGAGAATATGTTCCGCTTTTGGTGTACGGTCAACGTGTGCGGCCGTGCTGTTTGGGTACGCGCAGTACGTTTGCCGACGTGGCGGCAACGGTAGCCGAATATTTGGGTGTAAAAGCACCCGCACACGGCACGTCGTTTTTACAAGAAATGGGGATTTCGGTATGACAAAAGAACAGTTAGCAGACCTTGCCAAAGGGGCAATGGAAACGGCGTATGCGCCGTATTCGGGTTATACCGTCGGTGCGGCGTTGTTGTGCGACGACAAAACCGTATATACAGGCGTAAATGTGGAAAACGCTTCTTACGGTGTCACAAATTGTGCCGAGCGAACCGCGTTTTTCAAGGCGGTCAGCGAGGGAAAACGACATTTTTCCGCCATTGCCGTTTGCGGCGGGAAAAACGGTGTCGTTATCGAGGGGTTTCCCCCTTGCGGTGTTTGCCGTCAAGTGATGCGCGAGTTTTGTGGGGATGATTTTTTGGTGTACGTGGTATCGCAAAACGAAATTTTTGAATACACGTTGCAAGAACTGTTTGGACACAGTTTTGGCCCGTCACAAATTTGCGAAAAGACTTGATTTTATGGGTTAAAGGGATTATACTAAAAGCAATTCCAAGGATAAAGGAGAAAGTAAAATGCAACTGATTGATATGTTCTATGACCAAATTGAAGATGCGGTCAAACGCAAAGTCCCTTTTATTATTCCGATTGGTACGCTGGAATACCATGCGCATCATGCTTCTTGCGGTACCGACACCATGGTGGTTACGGGCTGCATGCGTGAGTTGGAAAAGGAAAAAGAAATTGTGGTTTGCCCGCCCATTTGGTATGGTGTGGCATCGTATGCCGTGTGCGAACCCAAACCCGGTCATTTTCACGTGGATGAAGATGCGTATACCGCGTATTTGTACAACATATTAAAATCCATGATTTATGCGGGAATCAAAAACATTTATTTGGTACCGCATCATCAAACCGAAGCAGCAGGACTTATGCCCATGACCATCGCTTGCCACAAAGCCGCCAAAAAAGTGACCATGGAATACATGGAAGAAACGTTGGGCAAAGGCTGGTGGGGCAGTGATTCTTATGCCGATTATTATGAAAACCTCGGTGGCGGCGACGACCCGTTTGCTTACATCAAAGTAATTCCGCTGATTGGTGCCGATGCGCAAATCAAATGTGGTGGCTTTGACCATGCCGGCAAGTGGGAAACTTCGCTCATGATGGGCACTTGGCCCGAAAACGTGGACCTTTCCCGTTGTTCGCAAAACACCGAATGGTTTGCCGAAAGCGCCAAAGAAGCATCTGCAGAAACCGGCAAACACATGGTCAACTGCACGCTCGAATGGTTGCGTGAAGTGATTCAATAAACCAACATAAAAAAGAGAGGTGACATGTGTCACCTCTCTTTTTTGTATGCTCATGTTATCAAATCCAAGTGTCTTCCGGAAATTCCGTGGGGGGAACTTCAAGTGTTTCCGGTTTTTTCAACAAGCGGCGCAACATGCGGAACGATTCGGCATAATATTGCCCGTCGCAGATGCGTTCATCTGCCACAACGCGTATTTTTACGACTTTTTTTGCTTCAATGGTTCTGTCAAGTGATGCTACCGGGATAATTTCTTTTTTCCCAAGTGCAATGAAAACGGAAGTGGTTCCAAAATTATAAATATGATGATATATCGGAGGAATGCCGATGGAACCGACGTCGGTTATGTAAAACGATGTATGGAACGGACTGATTTTGTTGATAAACTTCGTCATCATGTTGTGGTTATCCATGAACGTAATAAAATTGACAAAAGCCCGAATCAAGCAAGCGGGAAGGCGGTTCAAAATGTTTGCCGCAACGTCGGTGGCGTTTTCGTTATCGGTATTGCGCACTTCATTTTCCATGGCTTCGTTTACGCGGCGGTAAACATCAAAAATGGTGTCGGTTTTTTCAAACGACGGTTTGATAGTCGCTTCTAACCCGTTTTGTGACATTTGCCGCTTGACCGTCATGGAAGAAGTCAAATGATTGCGCGCATAGGTTTTTCCGTTCATGACAAAGCGGTTCAGCCGAGGGCGCAACACAAACAAGCGCATCGCCGCGGCGATTACCACATGGTACAAAGAAAAATACGGCATATCGTGTTCTTTGCGCATGGCGCGCACGTATTTTTCCAATTCTTCAATTTCGATGTAGTCGTCAAAAAAGACTTGGGAATCTGCACGGCTTTTCATAATGTGCGGCATTACCGCAAACACCGATTGCGTGTGTCGCAGACGCCAGCCGTCTTTTCGGTCGCCAAAACGACGTTTTCTGTTTTTCACTATTGCCCCATCCTAACTCAAAAAGATTAATCAGCGGTAAACACTGTGGGCGATTCCGCTTTTGCCCACAACTGCCGCAGTTGTTCCGCAAAAGGTGCACCGTTGCGGATGTTTTTGACCACACATTCCGGAAACAACGGATTGCAGGTCGCCACGTGAACCGACGACAAACCAAACCATTTTTGCAACGTGGTTTGCGTGAGCATCATGTTACGAATTTGCGAAAACGGCACTGCGTGAGTGGTGACCGCAAACAAGCCGGTATGCCGCACCAACTGTTCTTCATGCAATTCGTATTGTGTGGCGGTAAGCGGTGCGCCAAACAAAAGCCAACGCTTTTTTTCGCAAAAAAGCGGCGCGTTTTGCGTGGCTTGCGTAGTCGTTACCATACCATTCCTCCTCTTTGAAAATCGCCGAAAAACGACAAAATTTTCAAAAATACACGAACAGTATACTATAAATCACGCCTTTTTGTCAACTTTTTGCAAAAAGGGAGTGTTTTCCAAGGTTTTTGGTGTGGTTATTCGGTTGTGCTTGTAACAATCGGTTTACCGTCTTTGCCCAACAAAACAGTCATTCCACCGGCATATCCGCTTTGGCGATACAAATAATTAACACCGGTTTCTTTGTCAACCCAAATCTCCATGGAACCCATACCTTGCGTATACACTTTTTCGAATCGTTTTTCTTTGGACATAATACGTACCCTCCGTAGTTCTTGTTTGTTGGTTTAGAGTATACCATAAAATATAGTTATAATCAATAATCTCAGGGTTCGAATCCCTCCGGACAGAAAAAGAGAGCCACCGTAAAACGATGGTTCTCTTTTTGAAAGGGTAGCACAAACCCAATGCACTTTGAATTTTTAAACTATTTGTTCAAACCCTTACATATCCTGTAAGGGTTTGAACAAATTTAATTATCACTTAGATTTTGTGTTATTCTCGACATAGTTTCCATTTGCATCTCGATTTATTGGTTTTGCAGTAAGGCGAAACTGCAAACAATGGCACGGACACGGAATTTCCATTTTATATTTTTCTTTAGTACCCCTATATGTAAAATTCCCGCCACAACGAATTACTTCACACCAAGTGAAAATTTCGGCTAAGGCTCTAGGACAAAAATTTTGAGGAGTTTCATATTCAAAATGAAATTTATCACCTTTTTCTAATCCCAGTCTGCAATTCTTTGCATCTCCATCTATAACTTCGACATCAAAAGACCAATCTTCAACAATCCATTTGTTCATTTTTTATTCTCCTTTGCGGTGTTTATGGAGGCGATAAGGATTCGTTTTACCTCAACACATTTGTTAAGTAATTCTTTATCATTATAATATCCGCTTTCAATTAGCAGTTCAATCCAATATTCACTTTCAGAACACTCTTTTAGTGCTATTTGTAGCTTTGCAACGAAATCTACCTTCCCGTGTGCGTAAAAAGCCTCTCTAATATTTGCGCCAATACTTGTTCCTGAACGCAAAAACTGATTTATTAAAGCACTTTCACACTTCACGTTTCTTAATTCTTTGCACACTTTTATAACAGTAAGTGCAAATTCTTCTGATTTTATTATCAAAGGACTTTCGGGCATAAAAACACACCTTTCACATTTGTTACACTGTCTGTAAATTAAAAAAGCAAGGCAAAGCCTTGCAAAATACTTCTTCACTATTCACTATTACTTATTACCTAAATCGACAAGTTTCAGAAGAGAAGAGTGAAAAGTGAAGAGTGAAGAGTGAAGAGTGAAAAAGTAAAATCGACAAGTCTCACGCGAAACTTGTCGATTTTGGCGCGCCCGAAGGGATTCGAACCCCTGACCTCTTGATTCGTAGTTGATTTTGACGGTTTTTGTATCGTTTGGCAAAATGCGCAAACCCTTGATTTCATTCGGTTTTTAAGAGATTGGGGGTTGCTGTTGTTTGCTATCTTTTTGGGGTTTATGATAACGTTAAACCCCAAATAAGCCCCCTGCTTGGGGGTTGTTTTTTCGTTCAAAAAGAATGTGGTATAATGGTAATTGAAAACAAAAACAAAGGAGTCGATAACCATCATACGAAAGTGCAAACATTGCGGCGAGTTAATGCTATTGGAAGAAGGGGAACAGGATATACTGTACTGTTCCGAAGAATGTGCGCAAGCGGAACGGACAGAGGAACCGAAAAAAACTCTTTGTCGGGTATGCGGTCAACCGTTCGTACCAAGTACGCCGTTTGCTCGATACTGTTCCGAAGAGTGTGAACTGAAAGCCCTGCGCGATTTTAGACGTAGACGTGCTGCCGAGAGAAAGGAACAGGAAGCAGCGGCAAGGAAGCAAAAGCCGTTGACGATTAACGACGTTGTACGGTGGACGATGCAGCAGTACAAGCAGACAGGGCGCATGATATCCTACGGCAATGCTGTCGTGATACTCGAAGCCGAGAGGAACTGAACCCTAAGCAAGCGGGTGCAGACGTAGGCTGTGAGTGTCCCTTTTGATGGTGAACCCCCACCTTGCACATTTTGCGAGGGTGCCGTTGCCGACTGAATGAGTTGCCGACAGAATGACCGTACCCTATCCCCCCTACCACCCCGGGGGGAGTGTATATAGATATGCTCCTCAATATTTTTTCTAACAAAAAGGGCGGCTGTGTCTATTTGCCGTTTAAACGCCGATTTTAGGCGTTTTGGTTTGCGGGTGGGAAACGACAAAGGAAACGGCATACAAAACGATTTGCGGTGTATTCTGTGCGGTTCTCGACGGATAAAAAATAAGACTCGAATAACACATATCAAAAACAGCGTGAAGCCTTGTAGCAAGCGGGTTTGTGGGGAGTGCGCACAAACGGTGTACCAAGCATTAAAAA
>JAZNRV010000068.1:0-26791 GCA_045590855.1 Acutalibacteraceae bacterium
CGTCGTTGGCACCGGTAGCAGTCACGTCGGTACATTCGCCGTAAACCACACCGCTTGCTTCGTCCACTACGGAAAGTCCAATCAAATCGCAAATAAAATATTGACCTTTTTCGAGTTTGACGTCTTTGCGGTGCAAGTAAAGCATTTTCCCGCGCAAAGCGGCGGCATCTTCCACCGTGTCAATGCCGTCTAACTTGACCAAAGCCAAATTTTTGTGTGCACGTGCTTTGGCACGTACCGCTGTTTGACCGTTTTTGTCCAAATACAAGGTACGCAAACGAGCCAGCACTTCGGGTGAATCACATTCGGGGCGCACGCGCAGTTCGCCACGAACGCCGTGGGTGCCTACCACTTCGCCTGCTTCCAAAAACAGTTGTTTTGCCATACTTCCTCCTAAAAAAACCTCCCGAAAAATACAACGGGAGGTTTTTTGCATTAATCGTCGATTTCTACCGAAACCTTAGCGTCCTGACGGTTGGCGGCAGCGCGCATGACCACGCGCATTGCTTTGGCAATGCGGCCTTGCTTGCCGATAACGCGCCCCATATCGTCATCCGCTACGCGAAGATGGAACACAATGGTTCCGTCTTCCAACGGCTCGTCTTGCGTGACGGTTACTGCATCGGGTTGTTCTACCAAACCGCGTGCAATGGTCAGCAACAATTCTTTCATGTGTTAAACCAGCCTTTCTTAGATGCCGGCTTTTTTCAGAAGAGCCTTTACGGTATCGGTCGGTTGAGCACCGTTAGCAATCCATTTTTTTGCTTTTTCGGTATCAATTTTGATAACAGCGGGTTCTTGCAACGGGTTGTAATAGCCGAGTTCTTCAATGAAACGGCCGTCACGGGGATAACGAGAATCCGCCACCACTACACGATAAAACGGGGATTTTTTTGCACCCATGCGGCGCAATCTGATTTTTACTGCCATGATAAGTACCTCCACAAATGTTTTTATTTTTTAAAACTATATTCTTCAATATAATTATTGAATACTAAAAACCAAAGGGGTTAGCACCCCTGCCGCCAAAGCCCATCGGCAAGGAGCGGCCACCTTTTTTACCCATGCTTTTCATTTTTTTCATGAGTTGACGCATGGATTCGTATTGTTTGAGCAACCGATTCACGTCTTCCACCCGCATCCCGCTGCCCGCGGCAATACGCCGTTTACGGGAAGGGTTGATAATCGAGGGCTTTTCGCGTTCCTTCTTTGTCATGGAAAGGATAATCGCTTCCACTCTGGCAAATTGGCGTTCATCAATGTTGACGTCTTTGAGTTGTTTTCCCATGCCGGGTATCATGCCCAGCAAACTCTTGATATCGCCCATTTTTTGAATTTGACGGAACTGGTCCAACATATCGTTAAAATCAAACGAATCTTGTTGCAGCTTTTTGGCAAGTTCTTCGGCTTCGCGGTCGTCAATTTGCTGTTGCGCTTTTTCAATCAACGACATCACGTCGCCCATGCCCAAAATGCGGGAAGCCATGCGCGCGGGGTGAAACACCTCAAACTCGTCCAGTTTTTCACCCGTGCCGGCAAATTTGATGGGCTTACCGGTGACAGCACGTACCGAAAGGGCAGCACCGCCGCGGGTATCGCCATCCAACTTGGTAAGGATAACACCGCTGATTTCGAGCAGTTCGTTAAACGCTTGTGCAACGTTGACCGCGTCTTGACCCGTCATGGAGTCAACCACCAACAAAATTTCTTGCGGGGAAACGGCTTCATTGATATTTTTAAGTTCCGCCATCAGTTCTTCGTCCACGTGCAGACGACCGGCGGTATCCAAAATCACGTAATCGTTGCCGTAATCTTTGGCGTGTTTTACGGCTTCTTTGGCAATGGTGACGGGGTTTTGCGTACCACGCTCAAACACCGGAATCCCCGCTTTTTCGCCCACTATTTGCAACTGCGTAATGGCGGCGGGGCGGTAAATGTCACACGCTACCAACAACGGACGATGCCCTTGCGATTTGAGCCATTTTGCCAACTTGGCGGAATGTGTGGTTTTACCGGAACCTTGCAAACCGCACATCAGCACCACGCACGGCGGGCGGTTGGCGGTGGCCAAACGACTGGCTTCACCGCCCATCAGCGCGGTGAGTTCCTCGTTGACCAGTTTGATAACCATTTGCGCGGGTGTCAAACTTTCCATCACCTGTTCGCCAATGGCGCGCTCGGCAACCGAAGCGGTAAATTCCTTGGCAACCTTGTAGTTTACGTCGGCTTCCAGCAAAGCAAGGCGCACTTCGCGCATGGCTTCTTTGACATCGGCTTCGGTAAGCCGACCTTTATTTTTCAGCCGTTTAAACGCGGCGGAAAGTTTATCGGACAGTCCTTCAAAAGCCACAAGAAGCCTACCTTTCTTTCAAATCTTCCGCTAAGGCAATAATACGGTTGGCGCGTTCTTCAATATCGCGGGAATAACCGTAACGATTGTTCAAAACAGAAATTTCTTTGGCGGCTTTACAAATAGCAGAAAAGCCGTCAGCCATTTCCCGAAACCGTTTGGCAAGTTGCAAGCGGTCTTCCATTTCGAGCATTTGCATTTCGGCGCGTTTGAGCGCATCGCGAACACCTTGGCGTGTTATGTGTTGATTTTCTGCAATTTCGGAGAGGGATAAATCTTCTTCGTAATACAGTTCAATCACATTGCGTTGTTTTTCGGTCAACATTTCACCGTAAAAATCAAACAACCACGCGATTTCCATATTTTTCGGCATGATTTATTCTCCTTTCTTTACAAAATCAACGACAAAACAAAAAACGCTCGGCAAACCAAGCGTTCCCTGTAAAGGAAATTGCTTTACAGCAATTATAACAGACAAAAAGTCTCTTGTCAACCATAAAAATCAAAAAATTACAACTGAAAATCCGATTCGGTAAACGTTTCCAGTTCCGGTTGGGTATACGGAATACGGCGAAGCGGGTCGTACTCAAATTTTCGACAACGGTCAGAGGGATGCATAATGCCTTTGCGAACGCATAAAATCACTTCCCCGTCACAAGAACGGCGTCCCTTACGGCAAATTTCACACGCTCGCGTTACGGTGTTTCCGTACAATTTCCGTTTCATAAAAGCACCCCTTTCTATCTATCCATTATATCGACCGTGTTTTTCTTTGTCAAGAGCAGCATCCACACCCCGCACAAGACAAGCAGTGCTACCGAAACCGTAGCGGTGCCGTAACTGGCCCTAACGGTGAGCGGAGCGTTCAACGACGAACCCACCGAAAGCGAAAGCGGGAACAACCGCAATAACAAAACGGTAAACAAGCCTGTCAACAACGCATGCACTGTCCGCGAAAGGAAAAAGCGAGAATCCATTACATCCGTACCGTGTAATTGCGCCGCCGCCTGGCAGTGTACGCAAAGCCCGCCAAATCCTACCGTGCATCCCAGCAAAAACGGCGCCACAGCGGGGAAATCCATCACAGCCAAGCAGCCGCAGTTTACTTCCAGCAAACAAGCAAGAACGGTACTAATAACAGAATTTTGTACTATAACGTCGCCAAGTGCCGATACGGTAGCAAACACCAGCACAAATCCGCACATGGTCAGCATGGCGCTGCAAGCGCTCGTTACTGCCTCTACAAAAGCAATCGAAAGCGGCATTTTGGGAGCGGTACGGTAAACGGTAGGAGAAAAGATTTTTCGCTTAGCACCCAAAATCCCCATAAGCAGCGAAGAACCCCAATGTGCCGCCAGCAATAACCATCCAAAGGCGGAGCTGTTCATCAATCCGACACCGACGGCGGCAACCAAAAAGGAAGGTCCACCGTTAACGCAAAACCTCAACATCCGCTTGGCATCCTCTTTTTCCAGTTGCCCCGCGCGCACCAAATCCCCAATGGCAGAAGCCCCCGCGGGGTACCCGCCCAAAAAGGCTGTCAAAATCCCCATGGAGCAACATCCCGGCAACCCAAACAAAAAGCGGGTAATCGGCTCCAAACGGTTGCCCACACTTCCTGCAATCCCCGACCGCACCATCACACCGCTCAGTACCAAAAACGGAAACAGCGCGGGGATAAGCACCGAAGAACAAACGGATAACCCACGGCTGATACCACTTGCGACAGCACGCGGAAACAGCAATAACAGCAACGCGGCAGCAACAAACAACAACAAAAATCCCAACGTGCGCCACTGCCGTTTGCGAATGATTTTGACAAACACAAAACCCCTCCTTTTCTAACACCTTATGGACAGGCGACGCGTATTATTCCCGCGGTGTTGACATATATAAAACCAAAAGGGGGTTTCGGCATGAAAAAGCATGTCAAAGGCAGTGCGGTCGGCGAACGTATGGAACAATGGCTGGATTTACCCGCCGGTGCCCTAACACCCGCCACACGCATGGAAGTGTCGGGCAACCGCCGTGTGGTTATCGAGGGTTGCCAAGGAATTTTGGAATACGGCGAAGATTGCATCCGCCTGCGTGTGTGCGAGGGAGTATTGCGCTTGTTTGGACGGGAATTGTGTATGCATTGTCTCAATCCGTCATGCGCCGTTATCAGCGGAAAAATCTTGTCGTTGGAATTTTTGTAGGAGGCTTTGTATGGGACAATACCGACAAATACTTAGCGGTAGCGTGACGGCACGGTGTGAGGGCGGATATCCCGAACAATTTTTAAGCGATGCCACGCAACGCGGTCTTGTTTTGTGGGACATACGCTGTGACGGTGTTTTTTTGCATTACTCTTGTGCCGCCGACGATTATGCCAAACTGCGCCCTGTTGCACGTCGCGCTTGTATGCGGATGCGCGTACAAAACAAGCGCGGTTTTCCGTTTTGGATAAAACCTTTGCGCCATCGCGGCGGCTTGCTTTTGGGAATATTGCTGTTTTTGGTTATTTTGCAAAGCCTTTCCTCTCGCGTGTGGGTGGTGGAAGTGGTTGGCAACAAGCAAGTAAGCGAGAACGAAATTCTACAAACGTTAGAGACACTCGGGGTAGGCGAAGGCACGGTGTTTAGCACAATCGATATCCCCGCTTTGCAACTCGAAACACTGCAAAAACTGCCGTGGCTTACGTGGCTTGCCGTCAATCAAACGGGGAGCACCCTAACGGTAGAAGTACGCGAACGGCAACCTTCTACACCTATCCAAGAAACCGCACCATCCAACGTGGTTTCCACGCACGACGGCGTGATTGTCAATTTGCACGTCGAAAGCGGTCAAGCAGCGGTAAAAGTGGGCGATGCCGTCACCAAAGACAGCCTGCTTATCAGCGGTGTGGTGGACAGCAAAGTAGGACCTCTTCTCAAACGCGCTGTCGGCACCGTTACCGCGCGTACCAAAGAAAGCATTACAGTCACGGTACCGCTTGTGCAAACCGTCACCGACTACGCACCAAAAACCGTCGAGGAACTGTCTTTTCATTTGTTGGGGTTCACCGTTCCGCTGTATACACCCACAAAGCATAACGGCAAATTCACATTGGTCAAAAAAGAGTATCCTTTGCGCGTTTACGGCAAAAAATTGCCCGTCGGTTTTTCCAAACAATGTTACGTTTTCGAGCAAACCAAAACGGTGCAGTACAGTGAACAAAAAGCCTTGCAACTGGCCAAAGAACAGCTGCGCCAAAAAGAGCAAAAACAGTTTGCGGGTGCCACGGTCGAAAAAGCACAAGTCAAAGAACACCGCACCAAAGAGGGTTGGCAACTGGTCGGCACCTACACGTGTGTGAGGGAAATCGGCAGCACACAACGAATAAATTGACAAACAGAAAGGTAAAATTTCGTTGTTTTGACGGATGACAAGTCCAAAAAAATGTGATATAATAATAAAGTTTAAAAATGACTGTAAAAAGGGGACCGATGTGTGGAGCAGATAATCAATGTTGACCGCATGGAACAAGCGGTGGCTTTGTTCGGCAATTTCGACGAAAATATCCGTTTGTTGGAAAAAGAATATGCGGTGACCATCCTCACACGTGACAGCGAACTCAAAATCACCGGCGAGCCGGAATCCGTGGACAAAGCACGGCGTGCAGTGGATGGGCTGTTGCAACTGATAAACCGTGGCGAACAACTAAACGAGCAAACCGTGCGGTACGTGCTCATGCTGGTTAACGAAGGAACCGATAACGAACTCCCCGCCCTTTCGGGGGACAGCATTTGCATCACCGCCAAAGGCCGACCGATAAAGCCAAAAACCTTGGGCCAAAAACGGTATGTGGAAGCCATTCGCCAAAACACCGTGGTACTCGGTGTCGGTCCTGCCGGTACGGGCAAAACGTATTTGGCGGTAGCCATGGCGGTGGAAGCGTTCCGTTCCAAACAAGTCAACCGCATCATCCTCACGCGTCCCGCGGTGGAAGCGGGCGAAAAACTCGGTTTCTTACCCGGTGACTTGCAATCCAAAGTCGACCCGTATCTGCGCCCGCTTTACGATGCACTGTTCGATATGCTGGGCACCGAAACGTATCAAAAATATTTGGAACGCGGCAACATCGAAATCGCGCCGCTTGCCTACATGCGCGGACGCACGTTGGACGACAGTTTTGTCATTTTGGATGAAGCACAAAACACCACACCCGAACAAATGAAAATGTTTTTAACCCGCTTAGGGTTCAATTCCAAAATGGTGGTCACGGGCGACATCACGCAAATCGACTTGCCAAGCGGCAAAAAAAGCGGCTTGCGCGAAGTAATGCGTGTTCTCAAAAACGTACCGGACATTGCCATTTGTACCTTTGGTCAAAAGGATGTGGTGCGTCACCGGTTGGTGCAACGCATCATCGAAGCGTACGAAAATTACGAAAAAGCCAAACAGGAAGGAAGAAAAACAAAAAATGCTGAAAAAAATCCGAGTCGACATTGAAAATCAACAAAAAGCAATAAAAATCCCCACCGGTATGCGCCTGCTCATTCGCCGTTGTTGTCACGCAGTGTTGGAACTTGAAAACTTTGACGGCTCGGCGCAAATTGACGTTTCCTTGGTGGATAACAAACGCATTCATGACATCAATTTGGAACAACGCGGCGTGGATGCACCGACCGATGTTTTGTCTTTCCCGCTTGGCGAAAACGGCATGTATGACGAAAACCCCGAAACCGGCGAAAAACAACTCGGCAACATTGTGTTGTCACTCGAACAAGCCTTAAAACAATCGGAATTGTACGGTCATTCGTTCAACCGCGAAGTGGGGTATTTGGTGGTTCATTCCATGTTGCATTTGCTTGGTTACGACCACGTGCAAGGTGGTTTGGAAGCCGTCCACATGCGCGAAAAGGAAGAAACCGTCATGAAACAAATCGGCCTGCCGCGCGGCAGCAGTTACGTGATGGAAGATGAATAAGAAGAACACGTTTTTGCGGGGTTTTGTGTACGCCTTTCGCGGCATACTCCGCTGTATACGCGAAGAACGGAATTTCCGTTTTCATATCGTTGCCGCCATTTATGTCAGCTTGTTTTCACCCGCCTTTTTACGCTCGCGGGCAGAGGGTGCGTTGCTCGCACTCACCATCGGTCTGGTACTGTGTGCCGAAGCGGTGAACACCGCGCTCGAACGCCTTGTCAATCGCATCTCACCCGAAGAACACCCCTTGGCGGGTGCCGCCAAAGATATTGCTGCGGGTGCCGTGTTGCTCACCGCGGTAGCGGCAGTGGTGGTAGCTGTCCTTTTGTTCGGTCGTTGGGAAGCGTGGAAAGTCTTGCTTACGCATTGGTACCACACCCCCATAAAACCGCTTTTACTTATTTTATCGGCAGTCCCTGCCGTACTTTTTATTGTCAAACCCAAAAAAAGGAGTTGTTAACGTGAACACCACTTCGGCATTTATTGCGCTTGTCGGACGTCCCAACGTGGGGAAATCGTCACTTCTCAATGCCTTGGTCGGCAAAAAAGTTGCCATTGTGTCGGACAAGCCGCAAACTACCCGTAACCGCATCATGGGTGTTCTCACACGTGACACCTTGCAACTGGTTTTTGTGGATACACCGGGTCACCACCGTCCCCGCACACGCTTGGGCGATTTCATGGTCAAAACCATTGGCGAAGCGGTCAGTGGTGTGGACGTCGGCGTGCTGGTGGTGGAACCCAAACCCACCATTCATGAAAGTGAACGCGAACTGTTGCAACGGTTTGCTTTGGAAAAACTGCCTGTCGTACTCGCCATCAACAAAATCGACACCGTGGAAAACAAAGACGATTTGCTCGCGTGCATTGCCGCCTGGCAACAAGAATTCGAGTTTGCCGCCGTACTGCCGCTTTCGGCACTCACGGGTGACGGCACCGACGAAATGTTGGACGAGCTTTCCAAATACGCATTTGAAAGTCCGCACTTTTTCCCCGAAGATGCGGTCAGTGACCAACCGGAAAAAGTATTGGCATCGGAACTGTTGCGCGAACAAATGCTGCTTCATTTGCGCGAAGAAATTCCCCACGGTATTGCCGTGGTCATCGAAGAACTTTCCGAACGCGAAACCCCCAAAGGTCCGATTTTGGATATTGATGCACAAATTTTTTGCGAACGCGACACGCACAAGGGTATGATTATCGGCAAACGCGGTGCAATGCTCAAACAAATTTCCGCCGCTGCCCGAATGGAAATGGAAAAAGCCTTTGGCACACACGTCAATTTGCAGTGCTGGATAAAAGTTAAAGAAGATTGGCGCAACCGTCAAGGCTTGCTCAACGGCTTTGGTTACCGTCTGTAAAATATTTCGTTTTTCACGCATGAAACCAATTCCTTTTGCTCAAAGTAATAACAGACTTTGAAAGAAAAGGGAGAGAGCGCATGGAACAAGATAAATTGTGGGCGGCTTTTCAAAAAAGCGGCAAGGTAGAAGATTATTTACGCTATTGCGGTATTGATAGGTTCGATGCCGGCACCAACGCGGTACCGGTCAAACCGACACAGGAGGGACAACATGAAACTGACAACCGACGCACTGATAATTCGCGAAAATAATGCCGTCGGCGAATCAGACCGTTTTGTCACCGCACTGACGCGCAGTAATGGTGTTGTCCAAGCCTCGGTACGCGGGGCGCGCAACATCAAAAACCGTAACAGCGCGGCAACGCAATTGCTTTGCTATTCCCGCCTTTCGCTGTATAAAGGGCGGGAAAAATACATAGTCGATGATTCCGAACCTTTGCAAGTCTTTTTTGAAGTCCGCAATCAACTGGATAAACTCGCCTTGGCACAATATTTTTGCGAACTGGCGGGTGTTCTTGCCCCCCGTGAAGAGGAAGCCGAACCCGAACTGCGCTTGCTGCTCAATGCCTTGCATTATTTGGCAGAGGGCACACGCCCGTTGTGGCTTGTCAAAGCGGTGGTAGAACTGCGCCTTTTGTGCCGTGCGGGTTACATGCCGTCTTTGGAAAAATGTGCGGGTTGCGGCAACGCCGAGGGCAATCGTTTTTCGCCCGTCAAAGGCGTGCTTTTGTGCACAGACTGCGGGGATGAAACACAAACCTTGCCGCTTACCCCCAATACCCTTGCCGCGTTGCGGCACGTTGTATACGCGCCTTTTGAAAAATGTTTTGCTTTTTCGTTGCCGGATACCGAGGGCAAAGCCTTGGGCACGGTAGTCGAAAAATTTTTG
Source organism: Acutalibacteraceae bacterium (assembly GCA_045590855.1). Classification (GTDB taxonomy): domain Bacteria; phylum Bacillota; class Clostridia; order Oscillospirales; family Acutalibacteraceae; genus RGIG3009. Next base: position 9,554 of record JAZNRV010000068.1, read on the forward strand.
TTGGCACAACTCAACCGTGGATTTAACACGTTGGATTTTTATAATAGTTTGGTGTAAATATGAACAAGCATTACAAAGCCTTAGAATTAGATAAAGTGTTGGAACTGCTCGCCTCACACACCACGTGTGACGATGCCGCTCAACTGGCACGCGAACTCAAACCCTCTTTGTACGCAGAACAAGTGCGCGGTTTGCTTTCGCAAACGGATGCCGCGTTTTGCCTGATGGCAAAATTCGGCGCGCCCAATTTTGGCGCACTCAAAAACGTTTCGGGCGCGTTACGTCGCGCCGCGGCAGGTGCTTCTCTTGCTCCAGCGGAACTGTTGCGCATTGCGGGTACACTCCGCAGTATTCGTACCGTGGCAGATTGGCGCCGTCATTGTGAGGGCATGACCACGTGCTTGGACGAACAATTCGAAATACTCTCGCCCAACCACTATTTGGAAGAAAAAATCGGCACGATTTTGCTTTCGGAAGAAGAAATCAGCGATAACGCTTCGGTGGAACTAGCGCAAATCCGCCGCAAAATGAAAGCGGCATCTGCCCGCGTGCGGGAACAACTGGACAAACTCATTCATTCCGCCGCCGCGCAAAAAGTATTGCAAGAACCCATTGTCACACTGCGTAACGGTCGGTTTGTCGTGCCCGTGCGTGCCGAATACCGCGGGGAAATTCACGGTTTGGTACACGATACCTCGTCCACGGGTGCTACCGTGTTTGTGGAACCCATGGGCGTGGTGGAAGCCAATAACGAACTCAAAGTGTTGGAATCGCGCGAAGCGGCGGAAATCGAACGCATTTTAAGCGAACTTTCTGCCGAAGTCGGCACGTTTGCCGACTCCATCATTGCCGACTATACCGTGCTTGTCGAACTCAATGTCATTTTTGCCAAAGCACGCCTTGCCTACGCCATGAAAGCCACACTACCCACCGTCACCGACAACGGGTACACCCGCTTGCACCACGCGCGGCATCCGTTGATTGACCCGCAAAAGGTTGTACCCATCGACGTCGAACTCGGCGGTACGTTTGATACCTTGGTGGTAACGGGTCCCAACACGGGCGGTAAAACCGTCACACTCAAAACCATTGGTTTGCTTACCTTAATGGCTATGTGTGGCTTGCTCATTCCCACCGCTTCCGAAAGCACGGTTTCGGTGTTCCGCACCGTGCTTGTCGATATTGGTGACGAACAATCCATCGAACAATCGTTGTCCACCTTTTCGGCACATATGACCAACCTCATCCGCATTGTCGAACAAGCCGATACCCACAGTTTAATTTTGCTTGACGAACTCGGTGCGGGTACCGACCCCGTAGAGGGCGCGGCACTCGCCACCGCTTTGCTTGAACATTTGCGTGCAAAAGGCGCCCGCATTGCCGCTACCACACACTATGCCGAACTCAAAGCCTATGCGCTTCGCACCGCGGGTGTAGAAAACGGCAGTTGCGAATTTGACGTGCAGTCCTTGCGCCCGACCTACCGTTTGCTGGTGGGGGTGCCGCGGCGTTCCAAGGCCTTTGCCATTTCCGAGTGTTTGGGCATGACTGCTTCGGTGGTCAGCCGTGCACGCGACTTAGTATCGGGCGATGACAGACGTTTGGAAGACGTGGTCGTCAGCTTGGAAGAAAAACGCAAAGCGCTGGAAACAGAACTGGCCGAGGCCAAAACCGCCAAACAGGCCGCGCAAACCGCGCAACAGGAAATGCAACAACAACTCGATACCCTGCGCCAAAAACAAGAAAAAGAATGGGAATCCGCCCGCGAACAAGCGCGGCGGTTGGTGGAACGCGCACGGCTGGATGCCGAACAACTCATTTCGGAACTCGACGAACTGCGCAAACAAAAAAACAATGCCGACTTCGCATCCAAAGCGGCAGCGGCTCGTTCGGGATTGCGCCGTCGCCTAAACGAAATGGAAGACCAAATCGACCCTGTCGTCGGCGGTGGGGCACAGGAGTACGAACTCCCTCGTCCGCTCAAAGTAGGGGATAGCGTTCTGCTGCCGGATATTCCCATCCCCGCAACGGTGCTCACACTTGCCGATTCTTCGGGAATGGTGGAAGTACAAGCGGGGGCAATACGCACCCGTGTACCGCAAAAAAGTTTGCGCTTAGCACCCAAAGCACCAAAACAACGCAAACCCAAACCCGCACACAACACGGAAATCTCCCGTGCCACGCGTGATGCGCGCACCGAACTGGATATTCGTGGGCTTACGGGCGAAGAAGCGTGCTTGGAACTCGACCGCTTTTTGGATAACGCCCGATTAGCGGGACTTTCTCGCCTCACGGTCATTCACGGCAAAGGCACAGGTGCTTTGCGCGCGGCGGTACACCAATATTTAAAACAATCCTCCTCGGTACAATCGTTCCGTCTTGGTCTTTACGGCGAAGGCGAAACAGGTGTCACCGTGGTGGAAATGAAAGGATAAAAAGTTTATGTTACGCATGGTATTTTGCGATGTCGACGGCACGCTGTTGCCCAAAGGCGAAACCACCGTTTCTCCCGCTACAATGGAAACGTTGCGCCGCCTGACCGACAAAGGCATTCTGGTGGTGCTCGCCAGCGGTCGTCCGTATTCACAACTCAAATCCTTGTTTTTACCGCTTGTTAACCGCTTGGTGTTTGTGTGCTTGGATGGTGCGGTGGTGTTTTACAAAGATTGCGTGTTGTACAAAAAACCGCTGTGCCGCAAACGCTCACTGGCGTTTTTGGAAAACGGCATTCCCGCCGTGGTACACGGCCGCGAAAAACAATACGGTGTCAATGGCACACAAAAAGCGGGAAAACCCTTGTTTTCCCCGCGTGAGATTGGCGAATATTTTTACAAAATCGAAGTGTTGTCCGATACCCCGCTTAGCTCCCAACCGTGGTACCGCATAGCACATACCGAACCGGGAATCACCGAAATCGTTGCTCCCATGGCCAATAAAGGCAGCGCGGCAGAAGCCATCATGCAAAAATTCGGTGTCAGTGCCGAACAAGCCATTGCCTTTGGCGACGGCGAAAACGACACGGCATTGTTGGCAACGGTGGGACATCCGTATCGCATGGCGGGTTCTCCCGAATCGGTTTGCCCGCATGCCGTAGTCACAAGCGACGTCGTTGCCGTTCTCAAAGAACAATTTCATTTAAACTAAAATAAAAAGAACCGAGTTTCGCCACGTGCCGTTAAGGACATTTTTTGTTTCTCGGGGCAAAACCCTCTGTCTTATTGCCCAAAGCCTCGCAAGGTGCCAGCCTTGCTGCGCTTTTGGCTTCAATACAAAGAATTTTGCTTCCCTACGAAACCGCCAAGCGCCTTAAAAAGAGAATTTTTGTGTACAAGAACAGGCAAACCCCACCGATAATGCTGTCGCATATCGGTGGGGTTTAACGCATTATTGTGCCAAAAACTTCACTTTTTAAGAAAAAACTTCCTTAACGGTGCGTGGCGTATCAGCGGCTCTTTTTTTGTCTTATTCACTGCGTAAGGCTTCCACAGGGTCTTTGTGCGCAGCAACGCGTGAGGGAATCAACCCGGCAATGAAGGTAAGGAACATACTCACCACCACCAGTATCACTGCACCGCCGACAGGCAATACGGCAACATTGGGAATGTTCGTCAGCGGATAAATAATCTCGTTGGCAATCATTACCAGCAGCAACGTCACGCCAATTCCAAGAGTACCCGCGGCAAACCCGACAATGAGTGTTTCGGCGTTGAACACACGGGAAATATCGCGTTTGGAAGCACCCATCGCGCGCAAAATACCAATTTCTTTGGTGCGTTCCAACACTGAAATGTAGGTGATAATTCCAATCATAATGGAGGAAACCACCAACGAAATCGCCACAAACGCAATCAAAATAATGCTGATAGCCTCAATAATGGTGGTCACCGATGACATCATAAGTCCCACGTAATCGGTATAGGTGATTTGATTTTTTTCTTCTACACTTTCGTTATAGGCGGTAATATGTTTGGCAATTTCTTCCTTGGCGGCAAAATCTTTGGCATAAATATTGATGGTGCTGGGTTCATCCAAAGAAGAAACACCAAGACGCGTCAAATTCCCTTCGTAGGTAGCGGTGGAAGTGGGATTCATTTGTTTGGCAAACAGTTCCACAATTTGTTGTTCGGTCATGCCCTGCATTTGCATTTGTTGCAAGGAGGCACCGTACCCGGCCTGCTCTGCCGGGGGTAACGTGGCAAGATATGCTCGCACATCGTCCATCGTGTAGGTGGGAGCATCTTCGGTACTAAACGGCAAAGCGGTGAACACGTCAACCGAGGTATCAGCCTGTTGCGCTTTAACAATTTCGCTGTTGTTGACACGGTTTACCAGTTCTCTCATCAAATCGGCGCGATACCCAATGGCACCCGTTGTCGGCATTACCTTGGCATTTTTTGACGGACGCAAAATACCCACTACTTTTAACTCGATTGCCTTGTTTAATTGCGAAAGCAAGTAAACGTCGTCCTCTGAACGGTCGGACCACGTGCCGTCTTTGTTTTTGGAAAAATAGTCGGTGTTTAACAGCAACTTATACCGCAAATTTAATAACTCGTCGTAACCGTAGTGCGCAATCGGTTGTTTGGGAATTTCTTCCCCTTTGGTGGCGGCGGTAAATAACTCTTTAAGGTCGGCGGCATCCATCATACCGAGCGCATAAGCGGTGTAATCGCTGATTTCGTTGTTGTCGTCCACCATCAATACCACTTCATCGTACCGCGTCGGCATACGACCTGCAATCACGTCGTATTGTGTGGAAAGCAATTCTTCGTTTTCCAACAATTCCTGCCAAACACCACTGTTCATCATACCCATGGCAGAAGAACCTGCAAGGGGAGAGGTGGCATCGGTTTGCGGTGTGGGCATACCCATTTTATCAAACACTTGCGAAGGATTCACTTGATAAATGCCGTCAGAGGTATCTGCACGGTAAATGTTCATTTGGGTGGAATAAACATACTGAAGCGCATTGCAAAGCGGAGCAATGGGATTGTCGCTTTTTTCCAAATACGCTTTAAAATCTTTAAGGTTGTTGGACGTCATGCCGGACAACATGGTCTCTATCATGCCGGTCATAATGTTGTTGGTATAAATTTGTTCGGTATCCGCATGGTCAGTTTTTTCCGCACTGCCCATAATGGAGGTAATCATATCGTTAACATCCACCGACGTTTCTTCCAACGTCAGCGGGTAACTCGAAAGCGTATCTTCTTCCACTTTGCTGATATATTGCCGCAAACCGGTAGAAAGTGACAAAATCAACGCAATACCGATAATCCCAATACTTCCCGCAAACGATGTCATAAACGTACGGGCTTTTTTGGTCATCAAATTGTTGAGCGATAACGACAACGCCGTAAAAAACGACATAGACGGTTTGCGTTGTTTTTTCTTTTTGGGTGTGGGTTCTTGCACCGTTTCTTCGGGCGTGTAAGGATTGGAATCGTCCACAACCCGACCGTCCAATAACTTGATAATACGCGTGGAATATTGTTCCGCCAACTCAGGGTTATGCGTGACCATAATCACCAGCTTGTCGTGCGCAATTTCTTTGAGCAGTTCCATAATTTGAACGCTGGTTTCGCTGTCCAACGCGCCTGTCGGCTCGTCTGCCAACAAAATATCGGGATTGTTAATAAGCGCACGCGCAATCGCCACACGTTGCATTTGTCCGCCCGACATCTGATTGGGTTTTTTATGTAACTGGTCGCCAAGCCCCACCTTTTTTAACACTTCGGTAGCGCGTGCGCGACGCTCGGCACGGCTAATCCCCGTCAATGTGAGCGAAAGTTCCACGTTGGATAACACCGATTGATGCGGGATTAAATTATAACTTTGAAAAACAAACCCCACCGAATGATTGCGATACGCATCCCAATCCCCCGAGGAGAATTTTTTGGTAGAAGTCCCGTTAATGACCAAATCCCCCGTGGTGTAACGGTCCAACCCGCCAATAATGTTGAGCAGTGTGGTTTTTCCGCAACCGGACGGACCAAGCACGGAAACAAACTCATTTTGCCGAAAAACGGTAGAAACGCCTTTAAGAGCGGTAACCGTTTCCCCGCCCAATCGGTATTCTTTAACAATATCATGTAATGCCAGCATAACAAGGCCTCCTGTCTGATAAGCAATAGTATACCATAAAACTATGAATAATGTATAAACAAATTTCAAAAATATTCCTTTTTTCTTTTTCTGCTTTAAAATAACAGTTGACAAACGCTTTTTATCATAGTATAATAGCAACTGCTTTTGAGATTGATAGCATGATCGAATATCGAGATGTGGCTCAGTTTGGTAGAGCGCTGCGTTCGGGACGCAGAGGCCGCAGGTTCGAATCCTGTCATCTCGACCATCCCCAAAAAACCGAACCACTGCTTAACACGTAGCGGTTCGGTTTTTTAATACAAGTTGAAAGGATGCTTTCTATGAAACCGTATGTATTACCCATACCAAAGGAATATGAACTCAAAGCGGGCCTCTTTAACCTGCAAAACTGTGCTGTCAGCGTGGCAGACGATTTGGACGTTCGCGTTGTCAAAGCTGCCGTCAAACTCAAAGATGCTTTGTGCCAAAAAACAGCCTCGTTTCATCTTTTCACCCGTGGCAGCGGGGATATTACCATTTCCAAAAATGCGGATTTAGCATCCGAAGAATACACATTAAAAATCACCGAAAATGCCATTAGCATTGTCGGCGGTGACGATGCAGGTTGCTTTTACGGCATCGGTACGCTTCTTCAAATTCTCGAAACGACCGAAGGGCTGTCGGTTCCTGCTCTTACCATCAACGATAAACCCGACATGAAACATCGTGGCTTTTACCACGATCCCACCCGCGGCCGAATCCCCACCGTCGACGGTGTAAAAAAATTGGTTGACCGCTTGGCTAAACTGAAAAAGAACTCGCTTCAATTGTATGTGGAACACACGTTTGACTTTGAACAGTTCAAAAGCACCACCACCAAAGATAACATTTTGACCGCCGAAGAACTGCTCGAAATCGATCAATATTGCTATGATAATTTCATCGATTTTATCCCCTCGATTGCCACGTTTGGTCACTTGTTTGAACTGCTCAGCAAACCCGAATTTGCGCATTTGTGCGAACTCGAAAACCACAAACCGGAATACCATTTTTGGCGCGAGCGTATGCCGCACCACACCATCGACCCCACCAACCCCGAAAGTTTCGAAGTTGTCTGTTCGCTTATCGACCAATATCTTCCGCTGTTCCGTTCGAAGTACTTTAACATTTGCTGTGATGAAACGTTTGATTTGTGCAAGGGCAGAAACGCGGGCAAAAGCAGTGCCGAACTGTATATCACCTTTGTTTCCAAAATTATCAAACACGTTACCGATGCGGGCAAAACGGTCATGATGTGGGCAGATATTGCGCTCGGCCATCCCGAATTGTTGTCTCAAATTCCCGCTGACACCATTTTGCTCAACTGGTGGTACGAAGCCAACCCCGACCCCAAACGCATCGAAAAAGTGGCGCAGCAAAACAAAACACAAGTTGTGTGCCCGGGTACGGTTTCGTGGTATCGGCTGATGGAAAAACCGTCGCAATCCGAATCGAACATTGAAAAAATGATTACCTACGGTTACCAAAACGGCGCGTGGGGGCTTCTCAACACCAACTGGGGCGACTACGGTCACCCCGCGCACATCGAATGCGCGTTGCTGGGTACCACATTGGGTGCTTGCCTTTCGTGGAACATTTCTACCGTGCAAGACACCGATTACGAAAAAGCCGTTTCCCGCTTGGTATATGGTGTAGAGGAAAATATCCTTCCTTTCATACGCGAACTGGGCGATTTGCAAGGCTCCGCCAGTTGGTTCACTATGTTTTATTGGTGCCACGGCAGAGATGTCGCCGTGTTTAAAGACGACGTTGAAACCATCGAGAAGAACATTGTACGCACCCAAGAAATCATTGCCGAACTTTCAGCAGTGAACGACCCTGCGGGCACGCTCAAACCCATTGTGGTTGCCGCCAAGGGTATTGCGCTGTTTAATAAAGCGGCACTGCTCATCAAAAACGGCACAGGCACCACCGACGAATGGCGCCAAGACATAAATGCGTGGTTTGAAGAATACAAGGATTGTTGGCTCAAAGATAATAAATACAGCGAACTGAATGTTATTAAAGAGTTTATCAACAAATTCTAATAGGCAATAAAAAAGATGTGCAGGATTTCCCTGCACATCTTTTTTGTAAAAGAAAACCACTTGAAAAGTCGTGTGGTTCAAAAAAGCTTTAGCGATAAACAGAAATCGCAGAAATCAAAGGCAAACGCAGGAAGTGTATTATGCCTTGCCTCCCTCTGACAAGGAAGGTGAGGTGGATTTTTGCGAAGCAAAAAGACGGAGGGAGAGAAAACGAAAGACTACCCCTCAGTCGGCTGCCGCCGCCAGCTTTCCTTGCAGGAACGGCACCCTTTTGTCGCTTCGCGACATTTCCCTTGGTAGGGGAATTATCTGACAAGGGGTGCCGCCGAATTTTCAACCCGTTTACGGGTGGGCGATAACCTTTGCATGGCTGGCAGGCCAATAAGAGCCCGACCCGCCAACGCAATTCAAATTGCGGGCGGGTACCCCGGAATCTTGTTGTTCACACAATAAAAAGCGCACCCCGACGCAGCCGGTTTCGTATAGGGCTATGCCTAAAAATAAAAATGCGGGGGTTATTTTTCTCTTTTTTCAACGGATTTTGCCGTAACACGTTTTATAAGCATAGTGACCAGCAAAATCAAATACGCTGCCAACGAAAACGCGGCAATGTAAATAATCAAACACCACGGGAACGGTACAACCTGCTGCACCAACGAATATACCGGCAACGACGGTTCGCAATGCGGGCTGATATAAAACATATTAAACGTTTCGGTTTCCAGTAACCCGCCAAAATACGCCACTTCGTTCATCACGCAAGCAATCGCAATGCACACCGCAAAAACGGCAGTGGCTTTCCAAATGGTTTTGTGTTCCGCCGTCACATATCCCGAACCCAACAAATAAATCCCCATCGAAATCATAAATCCGTGACAAATCATCGTTTGAATGTTGATACCGATGGTAGAAATAAATACTTGCGGTGGATAAAACATCACGCATAATCCCGCAAACAAAGCAAACGTAGCAAGATAAGCGCAAAGTGCATTATGTATTTTTTTGTTTTTCACCAGTGCAGCAATCAAACTGATATACATTGGTGTGGAACAAAACTGAAACGGAAAAGCATACCACTGATAATCGCCGGCGATGACACTTCCGTCATAACTGAACGTATAATTGATTTGCTTGTACACTTCCAACACCAGTGCGACAATCGCGGTAATGAGCAACCATTTCCGCGCAAACTGTTCTTGGTCACCTTTGCGAAAACGACACAGCAAAACCCCGCCAATAATCGAAAGCGCAAAAAACAGCAAATGAAACCACCCGTACATTTCGGGTGTTTGCATACGCGCATCTAAAATTTGAAGTAACTTGCCCCAAAATTCCAAACCGTCTACCTTCTTTCCAAAAAGTACCTTTATATCGTACCACAAACTGTCGAATAAAACAACCAAAGTAACAGCTTTATCATATTTTTGGATAAGTACCTTTATTTTTCAACTTTTCTCTTGACAACTCGCAAAATTTTGTTATAATATGTAGAGCAATCAACCGATTGCCGCAATTTCCGGGTGTAGCGCAGATTGGTAGCGCGCTTGAATGGGGTTCAAGAGGCCGCAGGTTCGACTCCTGTCACTCGGACCAAGACTTGAAGAACCGCTCAAACAGAATGTTTGAGCGGTTCTTCTTGTTTTTTTGTGTTCTGATCATTTGCAAAACAGTACGCTTGGATATTTGCAAAAAAATAACTATCCAAGAGGTGTGCTAACATGGCAAAAATTAAGGTTCAGAAAACGGAAACATTAGCAGAGGTCTTTGATTTGTTCATCCTTTCCAAAAGGGCGCAAGGAATAACAGATAAGACAGCAGCGACTTATTTACAACATTTAAGTGCAATATCAAAGCATTTAGATGTAAATAAGGATATTTCAGTACTAAATAGTAGAGATTTAGAACTTATGGTTCAATCCATGAGAAACAAAGAATTATCCCCCAATTCGATACGCAGCTACACAATAACGTTAAAAGCTTTTTTCAGTTGGTGCAATGCCAACAGCATCACATCATTGAATATCACGTTGTATCGAGGCGAGGAAAACATCAAAGAAACATATTCAGATACAGAGCTACGCATTTTATTGAAGAAGCCCAATATGAATAATTGCAGTTTTTCAGAATACCGCAGTTGGGCGATAGAGAATTTTTTAGTGAATAGCGGCAGCCGTGCGGCGACCATTCGCAATATCAAGTTGTGTGATTTGGATTTAAATAATGGACTGATATACGCGCGGCACACAAAGAACAAACGAGCATTAGTTATCCCTCTGTGCAGCGAGCTTGTGTGCGTACTGCGTGAGTATTTACAAATAAGAGGCGGCGAGCAGCAAGATTATTTGTTTTGTAACGAAAGCGGTGAACAGCTGACCGAAAATGCGTTGAGATGCAGTATTGCAAAATACAATCGGCGCAGAGGTATTAACAAAACAAGTATTCATCTGTTTCGTCACACCTTTGCGCGTAAATATTTAGTTGATTGCGGCGGCGATGCGTTCACCTTGCAGCGGCTTTTAGGGCATTCAACATTAGATATGACAAAACATTATTGTGCTATCTTTGATGCAGACATTTCAAAGAACTATGATAATTTTTCGCCGCTTTCTCAAATACGCAATACAAAGACGAAAATTAAAGTTGGGACAAGATAAGACACTATCCGTCATGTCCGTCTGACGAATAAAACAGCAGAAAAAATCTGCTGTTTTATTTTTTGGAAAACTTTTCATAATAGTACATTTATGTTCACGCACTTTGCGACCTCTCTGCTATAATTAGCGTGTAAGGTAAAGGAACGGCCGAACCAAGAACTTGCGAACTAAAAACAATTATGAAAAAGAGGTAAATTTCAATGAGTAAAATGCAAATTAAAGTAACAAGCGATGGTAATGGTATGGTATCAAAAGCATTTGCAAAGCAGGCACGAATTTTTGGAACACCTGAATTTAAGGTGTGGCAAGAATTTTTGACTTGTTATCCTAATGCCGAAATGGAGGTAACTCCCAAAAAGAGCACCAACAAGAATTATAAGCTGACCTATGACAATATGCGTGAGTATATCAGAGGACACGAGAATGCCGAAGATGCCGAAAAAGTTTTGGCAGAGCTTGAACGTCAAATCCAGCTTTCAAAGGTGCAGCACAATCCGTTCTTATTTGTTGCGGAATGGTTTAAACAGACCTATCCCTCGTATGCTAAACATCAGCACAAGAACCCGCTCGCCGAAAACGAAAGCGATTACTCGCCGAAACTTGAAGTGGCTTGATTAAGAAAGGATTATACGAAACATGAAGACTAAAAGCAAGCCGATTAAGGGATATGTTATTGATTTGGCAGCAAATACTGTGTATATGAATTTTAAGTTTGCGGCAGCTGCTCAACAGTATGGCACAGAAGAATACAAGATCATTCAAGAAATTCGCGCAGACATCCCTCATATTACAGTAGTTGTTAGAGCCGGCCGAAAGACCACCAAATGCAACGCCAGCAAGAATCTGACCTATGCTAATATGGAAAGATATATCGCTGTGCAAGACAATGCCGATGAACTTATGGCAGCGTTTGCAATCGCCAAAGAAGAATCGAAATGCGAGTCGAGTCCTTATGCGTATGTTCGCAGTTGGTTCGTTGCACAATTCCCCAATTATAAAGAGTTCAAAACATTTGATGGTGGGAATGTTATTCCGTTGGCAGGGCCCGCTCGCCAAGACGAAATAGTATCTTAAATATTCGCGGCCGTAAGGGCCGCATACATATCATCTGTTTTCCATACTATGCGAGCGAGCCGTACCGCTCGCTTATTTTATTTTTTCAAAAAAATATTGTATAATATTTATAGAAAGTTAAGAAAGACTTTCACTTAAAAATAAAGTGAAAAAGGAGCGATTTAAATGGCAAATAAACGTGCGTATCAAGAATTTTTCGAGAGTTTAGACCAAAAGGCGTAGATGATGCTGTCTTATCATTTCCAAAAGCAAATGATATTAGAAGATTTTGCGAAAAGTAAGGAAATGCAGAAAGTGAAAGACGAAATCACCAAAGAGGTTTTGGATTGTGTTTCTGTACACATCGAAAACAAGGTGCGCCAAACTCTCGACGAACTCTTTAAAGAGTTCAACGTTTAAGGGGGCGTGGACGTGGCTGAAACATATCCCAATCAACGAATGATACGCGTGCACCGTGAACCCGCTAAAAGTGATTTTCTCGGCATTAAAAACGAAAACTGGCAAGCCGCGAGCCGCGATTTAGGAGCGCATGCATTAAGATTATATTTATATCTTGCCGCCAATGCAGATAACTACACATTTGCGTTGTCACCTGCGGACATACGACAAACAATCGGTATGCCTATCTCCACTTATCGCGATCAGTTTATGGTATTAGTCGATAAAGGGTATTTAGTACCAAGTGGTAGTAACAGATATGATTTTTATGAAGTACCCCAAACGCGCTGCGCACCTATTCAAAGTGAGAATTTCGCGCCGCTCGGCATTGATTTTGAAAATAAAACGGCTGACGTTTTTCCTCAAACGACAACCGTTCAAATGAATACGACCGAGGACAGAGAAATAAATAATAGAGATAGCGAAACAAATACCTCCATAAATAATACTAATCTCTACCCTCAAAGAGTCGTTTATATTACCCCACCAATAGCAGAGGGAAAGAAAAGGCCACAAGAAAGGCCAAAAGAACCGAAACAAGAATTTGAATTTTAAAATACAGAAAAAACTGCGGCGATCGCTTATGCAAATCATGCAGAGCGATCGCCGTTTTTAGTTTTAATTCATCTGTTCGTGATCGAATGTAAACACCGTCATTCGGTTTCGTTCAGCTTTGGGAAACGAGCGAAGCCACATACAGAGGACAAGGGGATGAACAAATATCTTTTTCCTGAAAATACCCCCGCCGAAAAAGCGGTTTGTTCACGAAAGGGTGTTCATAATTGTTTGAACAAAACAAGCGGTATTTAGGCGCGATTTGCGGCCGCCGCAAACTGTTCACGAAAGCGAATGTTTTATTGAACACCGCAAATTGACAAAACAATTGCGACTACTGAAGCAATAAAACTCAATCCTGCGATTATCAAAGCCCATGTTGATTTGACGGATGATCCTTTTTTGGTTTCGTATTCCTCAATCTGTAATTGACCTGATTCTGTTAGACTGAATGAAGAACTTTCTAAGGTATAATGAGAATTGCGATTGTTAGGTTTAGTATACACAATATATCTGCAAGTCAAAGCATCATTTAAAATATCGAACAACAAATTTACTTCAAGTGTTTTTTTCGCTAATAACTTTAGCGAAGTGGTATCTTTGGGGAAACGAGGTACTTTCTTTAATACTTTATACATATCCTTACTAATCATTTTATCATTCCTTTACATACTCAATTAAAGCAGCAGGTTGACACTCCAAAAGATCGCAAAGTGTTTCAAAGATAGACCAAGACACCATTTGACCGTTTCTTATCTTTTGGAGCATGGCTTCGCCTATTAGCTTTTCCTTTCTGATTTTGTTTGTGTTATACCCTTTTTCTTTGAGTGCGGAAAGTACGTCTATTTTATATTGTAACATCATTTTCACCTCACAGATATGGTAACACAAAACAACACCTATTTCAAGTGTAACTATTACACAAAAAACAAGTGTAATGTTTGTGCGTTCTGCGAATTGAAACTACACTTGTTTTGGGTGTATAATAATATCAAAGAAAAGCAAAGGAGAAAACACTATGAATTATGGATATGCAAGATGCAGCACAAATGAAACGAAGCAGGATATCAACAGACAAGTGCGCGAGCTGAAAGCTGCAGGAGCAGAGGAAATCTTTTTGGAATATGAACATGGTGATAGCAAGGTAAAGAAAGAGCAAGCCATGATGTTTGAAAAGACACAGCAAGGCGATACAATCATCGTGTTGGAAGTTCCGCGACTCGCACGCAGCACACAACAGCTTTGTGAGATTATCGACATTATCAGTTCCAAAAGATTGCGGCTGATAATTGTGGGGAGTATTACAATGGATTGCCGCGAGGGAAAGGCAGACCCTATGACTGAGGCGTTTTTGCAAATGGCAGGCGTTTTCAGCCAGTTGGAATTAGCTATGATACGTGCGAGAGTTCGTTCAGGCATGGCAAACGCCAAAGCAAAAGGCAAGATGATCGGCAGGCCAAAAACAACTACCGACGATATCCCTCAAAACTTTTTGAGGCACTACCTATCCTATAAGTCAGGCAACCTGAATATCAGTGAGTTGTCAAGGGTGTGTGGTCTAAGTCGTACCACTGTATACAAATATATTTCTATTGCCGAAAAATGAAAGAGAGCGGGTGAAGCCCGCTCTCTTTATCCTATCAATGACTTATTCTAAGTTTAATATTATTTGTCATCGTTTCCTATCTCCAAAATGTTTGCTCAACTCCAATCAATCCACATTGCAGGACGAACGGCGTGATCGGCAATGTCAACACACTCACCAAGTTCGAGAATTCCGCCACCAAAATTCACATCAGCGGCGCTATGTTGACAACAACCGGGAGTTCGCAACCACCAAAAGCAGTTATTATTTTGATCACCTGTTCGAGCGCCATTTTTAACCGCATAACGAGTCGGCTTGCACGGGGTTAAATTGTTGGAGCTAAGATATTTGCAGACTTCGGATATGCTCAACAAAAAGACTTTGTCTTGCGTTACGTTACCGGCATCCGTTCTAAGTTTTGGATGTGTACTGTTATATTTTGGGTTCTCATCAGCTAATACCGTCACGGTAGGAATCATTGCTTTCTCGTCGGCGGAGAAAGCAGCGTTGAAAAATTCATTGTTCAGCCATTCTCGAAGGGTACAGGTTTCCCAAGTTATGGCGGTACGACTGGAGTGATATTGCTTGCAATCAAGACCGTATTTGCTGATTACAAGCGCTTTACCGTTTTCCACTTCCAGTACATGCCACTCAATACTCTCTATACCATGACCGTGGTCATATTCCCCAAACTGGACGAAAGAGTCAACTTTGACACTGGACCACCTATCATATTTTTCTAGCAGTTTTTGTCCATCCGAATAGTTATTTAACTCCGCTCGTAACTCTTTGCTTGATTTTACACAGGATAATTCTTCTAATATACACTTTTGTTCGTCGATTTGCTGTTCAATCCCGTTAAGTTGGTTGTAAAGTTCAGAAATAGATGTATGTCCTTGTTTTTGCTTTTCTAAATTCTCTATTTTTAGAAACAACGCACTCTTATCTTTTTCAAAATTGTTTATTTTTTCCACCAATTCCTTTTTGGCTTTTCCCGCAAACAAACCTAGGGTTCTTTTTTCGTTGTTTAGTTTTGAAATTTCGGTTTGAAGTGACACGGCCTCTTTATTGAGCGAATATAATTCCTCTTCTATCCGGCTCCAATCATTCTTTAAACGAGAAAGACTTTCATATTGGTCGGTCAACCACGAAAGCGTTCTTTCTACCTCTGCTTTTTTGTCAACTCCAAACTCCTCGTTCCGAAGAGCTGCCTTATATGCTTGAAACAAACGCTCGCAGTCCTCCGCCTGCTGCTTTTTCTCTTTCACCTTTTCATAGCATTTGTTCGCCAGAGCTGAAGAATCTTGATAGCCGCTAATTGTTTCAAATAGGTGTGCGACTTCTTTATATTCATCTTCTGTATTCGCTTCAAACATGTTGTTTTTTGCGCGGGTATAAATGTTATTCAGTCGGTCACTTTCATTGCGGGCGTAAATATGCTCGGTGTAACCCGTTAGATTCGTTTTTAATGTGTCATCACCAAATCGGATTACTTTTTGATACAGATTGTTTCCGTCAAAAGGTTCTTCGCAATCTTTTAAATTTTCCTGCTTTTTCACCTGCAGTTCTACCATCAATTTTCCAAGATATGCTTCGGCACACTTGGGGTCAATATCCAATACTTTTTCGCAATATTCATCGGCACTTTCCCACTCCCCGTCTTCAAGAAAGAGAAACGCACGTTCTAACAACGAAGCAGCATTAGCATTACTACTCGCAACAACCGTTTCTTTGACAACCGTTGTTTTGACTTCATCTACCTGTACAATCTTTTTAATACCGCGAATCAAATCTTGCATAAAGCCAAGTTTCGAAATATCTTGCGCTTGCAAGTGAGAAAACTCTTCCGGCAGATCGTACGCGTCCATGTCCTTGTAACAGGGGATCAAAAGCTTGGAACGATCATTTTTCATCATTCTAAGGAAACGCGACCATTCGTTCTTTACCCAAACAGCATTAAAATATTCCGGTTTTGTACCAATGGTAAGCATGACCTTGGCACTATTTAAAGCCGCAAAAATACAAGGTTCATAAGCCGATCCCAATTTATCTTCCAAAGTAATGGCTGCGTAAAAAACTTTAAATCCTTCCTGCTTCAGTTGATGATAAATATCATTAGCAATCACACTGTCTTGCGTTCGTTTGCCGTAGTTATCCGTTTCTTTGTAACAGATAAACACATCATACGGTTCTTCTTTCGAAGAAAGTTCTGTGATTTTCTTTTGTATGCGGTCAATTTCCTTTGCTTCTTTTTCATAAATGCTTTTTTGAAGGGCATCAGCATATTTCAATGCCGATTTATAGTCGGAGTCTGCAACAATAGAGTCAAACGAGGTGCGATGGCAGGTGGGAATTCGTTTGAAGGTTTTGGGATCCTCCACATATTCGACACCGTATCGGCAGAGGATCAGTCCCCAATAGGCTTCCGCCTGACATTCATCTGCTTGTAGGATTTTTTCATAAAGTTGCTCGGCTTTGTCAAATTCTGCTTTCATGCGCAACGTATTGGCACGGTTATATAAACCATGCAAATTTTCATCCTTTGAAGAGGGAACCGTTTGATTTGTTCCGCAATAATCACACTCAATGATACGGATACCTTCGCTGATCGTCAGGTCCCCTCCGCACATTTTACATTTGAATATTGGCATTATGTTTCCCTTCCTTTTTGAAAAACAAAATATCCGCTTCCAGTTCTGCGTCATAACAACTATATTTTGTATTGTTATCCACAACTATGGTTGCCTGCGAGCATTCT
>JAZNRV010000069.1:0-7240 GCA_045590855.1 Acutalibacteraceae bacterium
ACACCACTTGAAAAGCGATGTCAGTATGTTGCTTAAAATTTAATTTTCATCTACCATAGGGTTCTTTTTATACTGTCCGCACAAATTGGGGCAGTCCAAGTTTTCTTCGCCGTTCCTTTTTTTCTTTTAATCGTTTTCTACACAGCAAATCACGGTAACGTCGGGATGAAGTTGCAAAAGCGAAGCAGGAACTTCGGGGGTGATAGGACCAAACAACGCTTTTTCCAAAATTTCTTTTTTCTTGGTACCGTTCGCCATCAATAAAATCTTTTTGGCCGACATAATACCGCCCATGCCCATCGTCAAAGCAAAACGCGGTACATCGTCAATGGAAGCAAAAAACCGAGCGTTGGCTTCCACCGTGCTGGGGTCGAGTTCCACACGATGGGTGGGTTTGGTAAAAGTAGTATCGGGCTCGTTGAAGCCAATGTGTCCATCCGGTCCAATACCCAACACTTGAATATCCGTACCACCCAATTTTTCAATCAAGGCGTCGTAACGCTCGCATTCCGCCTTTGCATCTGCGGCTTTGCCGTTAGGAACGTGTGTGTTGTTAATATCGATATTCACGTGATTAAACAAATGATGATTCATAAAATAACGGTAACTTTGGTCGTTGTCACCGTCTAGTCCGCAATACTCATCCAAGTTCACTGAACAAATTTGCGAAAAATCAAGTTTTCCTTCTTTGTTCCATTTCACCAGTTGCTCGTACATACCAATCGGTGTCGAACCGGTCGCCAATCCCAACACGGAATGCGGTTTTAACACCATTTGCGCCGCCATGATTTTAGCGGCTTCAAAACTCATTTCTTCATAATTTTTTGTGCGGATGATTTTCATGCCCAGGACTCCTTTTTTATGATAATATTATTGTGATACAAAATAAAATTCAAACGGATATTGCAATTTTTCCTCTGCGGATAACGACGTGTCCGAGGAAGAAAGAATTGTCAATTTTGACTTTTCAATGGAAAATATCTCATACGGTGTTTTATCGGTTATTTGCAACGGATTGTCAGAACGGTACAAACGATTCCCTTGAATTTGATAATACCCGCTGTTTTCAAACGGTTCAATAAACGTCGACATTTTGTTTTTTTCTTCCAACGTTTCACGCACGGTGGAACCCGTATCTTTTTCGTATGCCGCAAAAAATTCTTCAATAGAACCTTCGGGGTTGGAGGCTTTGTAGGCGGCTTTCATGCCTTCTTCAATCGCATCCAAAAACTTGTCCCAACTTTTTTGCGTTTTTTCTTCGTTGACCTTTACCGCAAAGGTTCCGTCCTCGGAAAAAGAGTATAACAAATACAACGGGGTTTCGTCCAACTGGATGTATCCGGTAAACACGCTGTCACCCATGGAGTATCTTAGATAATCACTGATATCCACGGTATTTTCCCACGTGCCGATAACACCTTGGGTGGGTTTTGCGCCGCGACCGCAAGCAGAAAGGGAAAACAACAGCAATATCATGGTAAAAAACGAAAAAATTCTCTTTTTCATACGGTTTTCTCCAAAAAATTCAAATAAACCAACCGGTTTTTAAACAGCGACACCCATTACTTCACGTGCGGATAATCGTCACGCATGCCAAGTCCGTGCCAACCGCAGGGAAACACGTGCAGTTGTGTGGGAATATCACATTTTTTCAAAGCCGTGGCATACGTGTAACTGTTGATAACATTCACCCCGGCATCTTCCGCCGTATGCCATATAAAGACAGGCGGTGTTTGCCGGAAACGTGTTGGGCGAAACGCGATACTGCAACACAAAAGCGATAATTCCCCATTCGTTCAGTACCGTTGCATACCCTTCGCCCGCATGTTCCGCCAAAGCAGTATAGCCACCACCGAGAAAAATGATTACTGCTGCATCACTACAACGACTTTCGGGCAGATAGGCAAACAAGCGTGCATCCACTTGCTTTATGCTCATACGCATCGCTCCGTTTCTTCTTAAAAAGTATACCGTATTTTTAAAGTCAAGTCAATACAATAACGGTTGAAAACAAGGCACTTTTGGTGTATACTGATAATCAGATTGTGAGGTGTGGGTATGAAAGTTGCTGTGGTTGGTTCGCGCACGATTACCAATATTCCGCTGGAAACCATCTTGCCACCGGGGACCGATGAACTGGTGTCGGGCGGTGCCAAAGGAGTCGATAGTTGTGTACACTTTTTTGCGCAACAAAAAGGGATAAAACTAACCGAATTTTTTCCGGATTACCCGCGCTACGGTCGTGCCGCACCGCTTTTACGTAACCGACAAATCGTCGACTATGCCGACGCGGTATTGGCCTTTTGGGACGGCACCTCACACGGCACGCGTTTTGTGATTGATTATTGTAAAAAAACAAATACCCCGCTTCGCATTTTTATTTTGAAAAAAAACAAGGATACCTTTCTTTCGTGAAAGGTATCCTTGTTCTATTATTCCAGTTCAAAAGCACCGGTGTACAAGCGATAATATTGTCCTTTTTGAGCAATGAGTTCTTCGTGGTTGCCCCGTTCAATAATCCGCCCATGGTCAAGCACCATAATCACATCCGAGTTTTGCACCGTTGATAAACGGTGAGCAATGACAAAAACTGTCCTGCCTTTCATGAGGCGGTCCATACCTTGTTGAACCAGCGCCTCCGTATGGGTGTCAATGCTGGATGTCGCTTCATCCAAAATCATCACCGGCGGGTCAGCAACCGCAGCACGGGCAATGGACAACAACTGCCGCTGTCCTTGTGACAAATGCGCACCATCTGCCGTAAGAATCGTTTGATACCCTTGCGGCAACCGCGAAATAAAACCATCGGCATTGGCAAGGCGAGCCGCCGCGTACACTTCTTCGTCGGTAGCGTTCAAATTACCGTAACGGATATTTTCCATGACCGTGCCGGTAAACAGATGCACATCTTGCAAAACAACACCCAGCGAGCGGCGAAGGTCGTTTTTGCGAATTTTATTGATGTTAATACCATCATACCGTATTTTGCCGTCGGCAATGTCATAAAAACGGTTAATCAAATTGGTAATGGTTGTCTTACCCGCGCCGGTTGCGCCTACAAACGCCACTTTTTGTCCCGGCTTGGCATATAGCGTCACGTCACACAGCACTTGTTTTTCCGGCACGTAACCAAAATCCACGTTTGTCAGTTGCACATCGCCTTGCAGTGGTGTGTAAGTGACCGTTCCGTCTTGGTGAGGATGCCGCCACGCCCAGTTACCGGTACGTTCATCGGTTTCACACAAACTACCGTTTTCTTCTTTGGTATTGACCAAAGTAACGTACCCCTCATCGGCTTCGGAAACTTCGTCGTACAATTCAAAAATACGTTTAGCACCTGCCAGTGACATAATCACCGCGTTGATTTGTTGCGAAATTTGATTGAGCGGCATATTAAAGTTTTTGCTCAATTGCAAAAAGGAAGCAATGCCGCCAAGCGTCATACCACCCAGTCCAAACGTTGCCATGGTACCGCCGAGTGTTGCAATCAACACATATTGTAAATGCCCCATATTCCCCATAATCGGCATCAAAATATTGGCAAATTTGTTGGCTTGTGTAGCGTTTTCACACAACTCGTCATTGAGCGCGTCAAATTCGCGTTTGGCAATGTCCTCATGGCAAAAGACTTTGATAACTTTTTGCCCGTGAATCATTTCTTCCACATAGCCGTTGACAGCACCAATCGCCTGTTGTTGTTTGACAAAAAACTTGCCGCAACGCGCACCGATGTTTTTGGAAATCACCATCATCAGCATGGCGTATAACAACACAAAAACCGTGAGCTGCCAACTGGTTTTGAACATGGCAATCAAAACCGAAACAATCGTAATAAGGGACGAAACCGCTTGCGGAATACTTTGCGAAATCATTTGCCGCAAGGTATCGGTATCGTTGGTATAACAACTCATGACGTCGCCGTTGGTGTGGGTGTCAAAAAAGCGTATCGGCAACGTCTGCATGTGCTTGAACATACGGTCGCGCACATTTTTCATCACACGTTGTGTGATGCCCACCATGATAAGATTGTACAACAACGTCGAAACAATACCGATAACATAAATACCTGCCACACGCAAAATGGCTTTTAACAGTTCGCCGAACAAGGATTGCCCGTCGAGCATGGGACGAATATAATCGTCAATCAAGGTTTTCAAAAACAAGGAGCCTTGCACGTTGGCAAACGTACTCACACCGATACACGCAAAAACAATAAGGAACGCAAACCAGTTGGGTACAAACACCAATTTCAGTAACCGCGCGGCGGTTGCTTTGTCCATTTTCGGGCGAGGGCCCATGTTGGCCATGCGCGCACCCGGACCGTGCGGTCTGGGTGGGTTATTTTTGGAAGGTGTCATGCCGGTTCACCTCCTTTTTGTTGCGAATGATAAACACTTTGATAGATAGGAGAAGTTTGCAACAATTCTTCGTGCGTTCCCACTGCGCTGATGCGCCCTTCTTCCAACACCACGATTTTGTCGGCTTCTTGCACCGAGGAAATACGTTGCGCAATAATCAGTTTGGTGGTATCGGGCAATTCTTCGCGGAAAGCGCGACGAATCAAACTATCGGTGTGAGTATCCACCGCGCTGGTAGATTCGTCCAAAATCAAAATACGCGGGTTTTTCAGCAAGGCACGCGCAATACACAACCGTTGCTTTTGACCACCGGATACGTTGGCGCCGCCTTGTTCAATATGCGTATCATACCCCTCGGGCAAAGTTTTGATAAACTCATCCGCCTGCGCCAAACGACAAGCGTGTTCGAGTTGTTCGTCGGTTGCCTCTTCATTGCCCCAACGCAAATTATCCTTGATGGAGCCCGAAAATAACTCGTTTTTTTGCAGTACCATTGCCACTTTATTGCGCAAGGTTTGCAAACGGTATTCCCGCACATCGACACCACCGACCAACACGCGACCATCGGTCACATCGTACAAACGGGGAATCAGTTGCACCAACGTGCTTTTAGAACTCCCCGTGCCGCCGATAATACCCACCGTTTCGCCGGAACGGATGGTAAGCGACACCCTATCAAGCGCCGGTTTCCCCGTGGAAGCACCATACGAAAACGTCACGTTTTCAAAACAGATATCCCCCGATTTTACGGTATCTACCGTGCCGTCCTGAATATCGCTTTGCTCATTTAACACCTCGGTAACACGCTGTGCCGCTGCGCGAGACATGGTAATCATGACCAGCACCATCGAAATCATCATCAAACTCATCAGAATTTGTTGCACATAGGTAAACAAACTCATCAGTTGCCCAATCGTCAATCCTGAGTCGTTGACCAACAACTTGGCACCAAACCACGACAGCAACAAAATGCACGCATACATGCTGATTTGCATCAGCGGGGCGTTAAAAGCCAGCAAGCGTTCCGCCGCGCAGGAATCTTTGTAAATCGCTTTGGAAACATTTTGGAATTTGTCGGTTTCGTGTTCTTCGCGGACAAAGGTTTTTACCACACGAATACCGCGCAAGTTTTCTTGCACAATGGTATTCATGCGGTCAAACTTTTTGAACATGCGCGTAAATATCGGAAACGTAAACCGTATCACCAAATACAACCCCACTCCCAAAAACGGAGCAACCACCAAAAACACCAGTGATAATTTGGGGTTGACATTAAACGCCATAATCAAAGAAAACAACAGCAAAGCAGGTGAACGCACCGTGATACGAATAATCATTTGGAATGCGTTTTGCAAGTGCATCACGTCGGTGGTCATGCGGGTAATCAAACTGGCGGTAGAAAATTTGTCGATATTGGAAAAAGAATAGTCTTGCAACGCGTGGTACATATCGTGCCGCAAATTGCGAGCAAATCCCGCCGAAGCAATGGCGGCATGCTTGCCGGACAAGGCACCGCAACACAAAGAAAGCAACGCGCACAGTACCAGCACACCACCCATTGCCCAAACGTACGCCATGTTCCCTTTTTCAATACCATTATCCACCAAATAGGCCATTAAAAACGGGATAAGTACTTCCAGCACCGCTTCCATCGTGACAAAAGCAGGTGCCAACAACGCATTCTTTTTATACTGCCGCACACTGCGTGCCAATCGTTTTATCATGTGGTTGTTCCCCCTTCCAAATTTTTCTGAATTTTTTCAATCACTTTGAAGAAAGTGGTAAGTTCCGTATGAGAAAGCCCCCGCTTCATACACGCTTCCAGTGCGGCGTGTTCTTCTTCTACGCGACAATGGAGCGACAAGGCCTTCTCGGTCAAACAAATACATTTGAGTCGAGCATCTTGCTGAACACTTTCCCGTACAATCAAACCATTGCGCTCCATACGTTGCAAAATCTGCGAAGCGGTGGAACGGCGAATGGAAAATTCCCGTTCAATATCCCGTTGATAAATTTTCTCATCTTTTCGATGTGCCAAAAATCCAATAATATAGCCATGCATACCCGTCAGGGCATCGATATCGTTTTTGACTGCCGTGTTATCCATGTGACGGCGGATACGGTTGCTTACCGCGCGGATAGCCACGCCGATACGTTTTTCGTGCATACTGTCGTCCTTTCCAAAAAAATGTTAGTTGGCTAACAAACAACAGTAACTAGTATAGCGGTATATTACTCGCTTGTCAATCGGAAAGCCGCGATAAACTGTGAATTTTTTGTAACAAAAATAACCGATGTAACCAAGAGGGTTACATCGGCGGTTTTTATTTGTCCATCAGGCGGGAAATTTCGTCCTTGAACGATTGCACATCTTTGAATTGACGGTAAACCGAAGCAAAGCGAACGTAAGCAACCTCGTCAATTTCGCGTAATTTTTCCATGGCATATTCGCCAATCTGTTTGGCGGGAATTTCGCGGTCCAACGAGTTTTGAAGTTGCGCTTCTATATCCCCTACGGCGCGTTCCAGCACTTCCAACGAAACAGGACGTTTTTGACAAGCACGTAACATGCCGTTAAACAGTTTGTCACGGTCAAATACCTCGCGCGATTTATCTTTTTTGACAACGACAATGGGTAAACTTTCCACAATTTCGTACGTGGTAAAACGCCGTGTACACGCCAAGCATTCCCGACGGCGGCGAATGCGTGAGCCTTCGTCGGTAGGACGCGAATCAATAACCTTACTTTCGGCAAAACCACAGTAGGGACATTTCATAAAAAACACTCCCTTGACAACACAATATATTGTGGTGATTATAGCATTTTTTCCTTGAAAAATCAAGGTTTTTTTGCGATACGCTTGTCAATCATTTTAAAATAC
>JAZNRV010000070.1:0-5560 GCA_045590855.1 Acutalibacteraceae bacterium
GTGGTGGTTATGGATAACGGTAAAATCCAACAAATCGGCACCCCGCAAGATATTTATAACGAGCCGAAAAACGCTTTTGTGGCGGACTTTATCGGCGAGAGTAACATTTTGGACGGCATTATGCACGAAGACTACGTTGTGGAGTTTTTTGGTCGTCAGTTCCGTTGCTTGGATGCCGGCTTTGAGAAAAACGAAGCAGTGGACGTTGTCATCCGTCCCGAAGATATTGATATTGTTCCCGCACACCAAGGTCACTTAACCGGTACGGTGACGGCTGTCACCTTTAAAGGCGTTCATTTTGAAACGATTGTTGACTTTAAAGGCTTTAAATGGATGATTCAGACCACCGATTATTATCCGGTGGATTCGGTGATTGGCATTGTGCTGAACCCCGAAGACATTCACATTATGAAAAAATCGGAATATTCCAACTTGTTTGGTGATTACAGCTCGTATTCTGAAGAATTTGACGATATGGCTAACCCGGAAATTGATTTGACCGAGGATGCCACGGAGGCAGAGGCATGATGAAGTCAAAAACGGCTGCCGCGCCGTTTGCGGTTTGGATGGCTTTGTTTACCGTTGTGCCGTTGGGGATTGTGTTGTGGTTTGCGTTTACCGATGGTAACGGTCAGTTTACGTTGTCTAATTTGAACTCGATTGTGGAATATGCCGGCACCTTTGGCATTTCCATTGCCTTGGGTGGTCTTGCCACGATTTTGTGTTTGGTTTTGGCGTTCCCGCTTGCTTATACGATTTCCCGTTCCCAAGGGCGCGTGCAACAAACCATGGTAATGA
Organism: Acutalibacteraceae bacterium; assembly: GCA_045590855.1. Taxonomy (GTDB): domain Bacteria; phylum Bacillota; class Clostridia; order Oscillospirales; family Acutalibacteraceae; genus RGIG3009. The sequence continues at coordinate 799 of JAZNRV010000070.1, forward strand.
TTATCATGTTGCCCATGTGGATGAACTTTTTGTTGCGTACTTATGCGTGGATGTCGCTTTTGGAAAACAACGGTTTTATCAATCAGTTTTTGCGCTTGATTGGGTTGTTGCCCGAGGGTCATTCTTTGGCGCTTATCAACACTTCAGGCGCGGTGGTGCTGGGTATGGTATATAACTTTTTACCCTTTATGATATTGCCGCTGTATTCCGTGATGGCAAAAATTGATAACAGTGTGATTGAAGCCGCGCAAGATTTGGGTTCTAACACGTTGCAAGTGTTTAGAAAAGTGGTGTTGCCGCTTTCCATTCCGGGAATGCTCAGCGGTATTACCATGGTATTTGTACCGGCTGTCAGTACGTTTGTAATTACCAAATTGCTTGGTGGCAGCAAAACCTTGATGATCGGCGACACGATTGAAACCATGTTTATTGGTCAAGGTGCGAACTATAACGTTGGTGCGACGCTTTCGCTGGTGCTGATGGTCATGATTTTGATATGCATGGCGATTACCGGCATGGTGGATAAGGGAGAGGAGGACGAACTTTGATGAAAACGCTCTCTCGTATTTACAATGGTTTGATTTTTGCCTTTTTGTATGCGCCGATTGTGGTGTTGATTATTTTTTCGTTCAACGATTCCAAAAGCCGCGTGGTATGGAACGGATTTTCCTTACGCTGGTACCAAGAATTGTTCCAAGACAGCGAGATTTTGTCGGCGTTGTGGGTGACGGTATCGGTGGCGGTGATTGCTACCATTGTTTCCACCATCATCGGTACGGCGGCGGCCATTGGTATTCGCAGTGTTAACAAACGTATGCGTCGGGTATTGCTGGCTATCAACAACTTCCCGATGGTTAACCCCGAAATCGTGACGGGTATTGCCCTTATGTTGTTGTTTGTGTTTATTTACCAAACGACGGGGTGGTTGCAACCGGGGTATTTTACGTTGCTGTTGTCGCATATTACGTTTTGTATTCCGTATGTGATTTTACAAGTGCTGCCCAAATTGCGCCAAGCAAACCCGCATTTGTACGAAGCGGCGGTGGATTTGGGTTGTCACCCGTTTGCGGCATTTATGAAAGTGATGGTGCCGGAAATTTCCCCCGGTATTTTGACGGGCGCTTTGATGGCGTTTACCATGTCGCTGGACGATTTTGTTATTAGTTTGTTTACCTCCGGCGCTTCGGCACAGAACTTGTCCGTGACGATTTATGCCATGGTCAAACGCCGCGTCACGCCCGAAATCAACGCCCTTTCGACGTTGATGTTCGGTACGGTGCTTATCTTGCTTATTTTGGTGAACGTGTTACAAATGCGTTCCGAGCCGAACAAGAAAAAGGGGGCATCCAAATGAAACGCCTTTTAGCTGTTTTTTTGTGCTGCCTTTTATTGTGCGGTGTGGTGCCGTCCGTGTTGGCAGCAGGCGAGCTTGACCGTAGTGTAACGCTTAACGTTTACAACTGGGGCGAATATATTGACCCGACGGTTAACGACTTGTTTACCGAAGAGACGGGTATTAAAGTCAATTACAAAAACTTTACCGATAATGAAAGTATGTATGCGGTGCTGGATTCCGGTGCAGCGGTATATGATGTCATTGTTCCCTCTGACTATATGGTGGGAAAAATGTTGCGAGAAGATAAACTTGCTAAACTGGATTTTGAAAACATTCCCAATTTTTCGCAAATCAGCAGTTCTTTGCGCAATCCCTCGTACGACCCGACCAACGAATATTCGGTGCCGTACACGTGGGGTACGGTGGGTATTTTTTACAACACCAAATACGTTGACGAAGAAGATTTGCAGCAAGGTTGGGATTTGCTGTGGGATAAAAAGTACAGCGGTCGCATTTTTATGTTTGACAACCCGCGCGATGCGTTTGGTATTGCGTTGCTCAAATGCGGTTTTTCGCTGAACACACTGGATTTATCGCAGTGGGATGCGGCTTACGAGGAACTCAGAAAGCAAAAACCGGTGTTGCATCAATACGTCATGGACCAAGTGTATGACAAAATGATTAACGAAGAAGCATGGATTGCGCCTTACTATGCCGGTGATGGTATTATCATGATGGACGAAGAGGAAGGTAATCCCGATATCGACTTCTTTGTACCGAAAGACGGTACCAATCTTTTTGCGGATGCGCTGTGTGTTCCTGCCAATTCACCGCACAAGCGGGAGGCAGAGGAATATATTAACTTTTTATGCCGTACCGATATTGCGCTGTTGAATGCGGAATACATTGGGTATTCCACACCGCACGATGGGGCGAAGGCTTTGTTAGACCCCGAAATTGGTGAAGATAAAAACTTTTATCCCGACGAAGAATTGTTGGCGAAAACGGAAATGTATTTGACATTGCCAGACAACGTTAACGCTTACATGGATTCCTTGTGGATGAAGTTAAAACGTGCCGACCCGCGCTGGGGTATTTTTACCGCCTTGGTAGGGGTGTTGGCAATTGTATTTTTGGCAATCTATGTTGTGAAGCTGTTTCGTAAAGCAAGAGGAAAGAGAACATGACACCCATAAAAGCCGTATTGTTTGATTTGGACGGTACGTTGGTAGACACATTGGAAGATTTGGCGGATGCTGTTGAAGCGACGTTACGTGATTTTGGCGCAGGTTCTGCTGACGGTACACGAGTACACACGTTGGATGCGTATCGGCATTTTGTGGGAAACGGCGGATATAAGTTGATAGAACGCGCCATGCCCCAAAACACCGACAATGAAACATTGGCTGCGGCATACAAACGTTTTTTGGAAATTTACGGTGCGAATTTTTGCAACAAAACCGCACCCTATGCGGGTGTTTTATTGTTGCTTTCGGAACTGGACAAACGGCAAATCCCTTGGGGGATTGTGACTAACAAACCGGAAAAACAAGCAACACAAGTGGTGGAGGCTTTGTTTTCGAATTATATTGTCGGTTGCCTTTATGGCGGTGGTGTTGCGGGTAGACCGCACAAACCCGATGCCACGGTGACCAACATGGCGTTGAATGATTTGGGGGTCTTGGCGGAAGAGACCATTTATGTGGGAGATTCCGATGTGGACGTGCAAACAGCGCACAACGCAGGTATGATTTGTGCGGGTGCTGTTTGGGGGTTCCGTGGGGAAGAAGAGTTGCGGTTTGCGGGTGCGGAAATTTTGCTGCAAACCCCCATGGACTTGTTGCGCTATTTATAATTTTATTGACAAATACCACTTTTTTGTTGACATTTCTCTTTATAAATGATATGATACATATCGTTGACTACGGAGAGGTGTCCGAGCGGTTTAAGGAGCTGGTCTTGAAAACCAGTGACTCGAAAGAGCCAAGGGTTCGAATCCCTTCCTCTCCGCCACACTTTCCCTTAAAACTGAATACCTAAACCGTTTGCTCACCGCAAGCGGTTTATGATATGGAGAAGTACTCAAGTTGGTGACGAGGCGCCCCTGCTAAGGGCGTAGGTCGGGTAACCGGCGCGAGGGTTCGAGTCCCTCCTTCTCCGCCAAAAGGAAACGACAATTTTCGACAGAAGATTGTCGTTTCTTTTTGTTCTCTTCACTTTTCTCTTTTCATTCTTCTCTCTTCTCTCAAATTGTCGTTTCCAGATAAAAGATAAGAGAGAAAAGAGAAAAGAAAAGGAAGTTTTGCTCCGCAAAACATTGAATTATATTATAAAATATGCTATACTTCCATCGAGGTGATAATAAATGAGCAGCCCATTGATTGATAAATCTCTCGATTTTGCAACACCAATTGTTTTGTTTTATGAAGAATTTTCAAAAGCAAAAAAATATACAACTATCGCCAAGCAATTGCTTCGTTCCGCGACAAGCATCGGTGCAAACATAAACGAAGCCATTTACGGAAATAGCAAAGCGGATTTTATATCTAAACTTCATATTTCTCTTAAGGAAACGGGAGAAAGTATTTATTGGTTGAAACTTTTTAAAAACACAAAGCTTGTGAATTGTGATTTTGATAGCTTACTCTCACTTGCTGAAGAAATTAAGAGAATGCTTATCGCATCTTTGAATACCGCAAAGGAAAATGTAAAATGAAAGTTTATCATTATACCGACAAAGCGAATCTTGACAGCATAATGCACAGTGGTCTTAAAACTACATCAAGATACGAGTCTTTTACTGAACTTAGAAAAAATGTTGTGTTCTGCTGGTTATCTCCGTCTGACAATAAAATTTTCTCCGATGATACGATATGTCTTGAAATCACTGTAGATGAAAATGATTGTATCGTTGCAAGTATGGATTATATCAGCTTTGCTATGATGTATAAATACGGTGGAGCAAAGTATGGCGGAATGAATATCCCTATAAACGAGACAGCCTCCGTGTTATTTGTAAAATTATACGAAACAACTGCTATTCCACTATCTCAATACAAAGACGGAAATTTATTCTCTCCGGAAGTATTAGTAAAAGGAAATATTACTCCGGAAAACATACGTATTTGCGTTGACAAGTAATGAGGTGTACTTTTGCTTACATAGGGAGCAATATTTCACATTTTCCGAAGGAAATTATTTCACCGTGAGCGAACGCGAACAATTTCACTAAAAGATGTGAGAGTTCGAATTCATACGCAAAACTTACAAAAATATTTTTTTTGTAGCCCATAGACAGAAAAAAGCATCGACTTTGTCGGTGCTTTTTTAAATGAAATAAATCCCTAACAGGATTTGTGAAATATGCTAACGCATATGAAATAGCTTCGCTATGAAATACGCTGCGGCTTATGAGGGATTTATTTT
>JAZNRV010000071.1:0-7330 GCA_045590855.1 Acutalibacteraceae bacterium
AATAAATCAAAAAACGCGGTGTGAGTTTTGCAAAACTCACACCGCGTTTTTTGATTTATTTTTTTGTCCATACCACAGGATTTAACGCAATCAGTAGCGGGAAAATTTCCAGCCGACCAAACAGCATGGCAAACGATAACACTATCTTGGAAAATCCCGAATAGGCGGCAAAACTGGAAGCAGGACCAACGCCCGCCAAACCGGGACCAATGTTATTAAAGCAAGCAATGGTCGCCGAAAGATTTGTTTCCAAATCAAAACCATTAAAAGATAGTAATAGAAAAACGATGGCAATAATCAACATATACAGTGCAAAATACACCGTGACACCGCCGATAGTATCGTCATCCACACGTTTGCCATCCAGTTGTACTACACCAACAGCGTGTGGATGAACCATACGTTTGTAATTACGTCGCATGGATTTGAAAAGTAAGATGATTCGTGAAACTTTTAGCCCACCCGCCGTAGAACCGGCACAACCACCAATGAACATCAGCAAGAGCAGTACCGTTTTGGAAAGTTCCGGCCACAAGTCAAAATTGGCGGTAGAATAACCGGTCGTGGTAATGATGGAAGAAACCTGAAACGCCGATAAGCGTACAGCTTCGGAAAACTGGGGATATTGGGGGGAAATGTTCCATGTAATAACGGCAATGGCTATGGCAACAACACCAAAATATGTCCACATTTCGCCGCTTTTGAAAAAAGATTTCACGCGGCGTAACAGCAACAAATAAAACAAATTGAAGTTCAAGCCAAAAAGCAACATAAAAATCGTAATTACCCATTGCAGATACGGACTGTAACCGGCGACGCTATCCGCTTTAATACCGAAGCCGCCCGTGCCTGCTGTACCAAAAGCGTGTATCACACTGTCAAACAGCGACATCCCTCCGCATAGCAAGAACAGTACTTGCGCTACGGTAAGGAAGAAATAAATCAAATACAAAATTTTGGCGGTATCGCGAAGCCGCGGAACCAGTTTTCCTACAATCGGTCCCGGAACTTCTGCACGAAGAATGTGAATAGCTCTGCCCGATTCCGGTGGGGTTACCGCCAACATAAAGACAATAATCCCCATTCCACCTACCCAATGGGTGAAACTACGCCAAAACAGCAATCCTTTTCCCAATACAGCCGGGTCAGGTAAAATAGAAGAACCGGTGGTGGTAAAGCCGCTGACCGTTTCAAAAACGGCATCGATGTACGAAGGAATTTCGCCGGAAAAAGTAAACGGCAACGCACCAATAAGTGATAACACAATCCAGGCAACCGCTACCGTGATAAATCCACCCTTTGCGTACATGGGGGAACGACTTTTACGAAAAACAATCGTTAGCAAGAACCCCAAAGCCAGTGCAATAACAATAGTGAACGCAAAAGATTGTACTAAGTAAATTTCTTTATAACAAACAGAAACCAGCAGCGGCAACAACAAAAAGAGGCCTTCCAACTTGACAATTTGCCCTATTGTATACAGGGAAACATTTCGATTCATAGTCTTCCCCCTTTATTCCGCCAAAATATCCGATAAGTCTTGTAAATGTCGATTCGCAGCCAGCACAATGACACGGTCACCGGCTTGGATGGTATCATCACCGGCAGGAATAATCGCTTTGCGGTTACGGATAATTCCGGCAAGCAGTAAATTGGGCAATAATTTTAATTCTTTAAGCGGTACTTGTAATTTGGGGAAATCGGGGCTCACGTTAAATTCAAGCGCTTCCGCTTTTCCATCCATGAGCCGATACAGGGTTTCCACATTACTGCCCAAGGAATTTTGCAAGGCACGGGCGTATCGCAACACAATATCCGTAATAATTTTTTGGGGAGAAACCAAACAATCTAACCCCAATTTTTCTGCTAATGTTGCCAGCTCGTCGCGATTGACTTTGGCAATTACTTTGGGAACATTCAAGGAGGAAGCAAAAATAGAAATCAAAATATTTTCTTCATCCATACCGGTTAATGCAACAAACGCATCTTGCTCCGGCAAAGATTCTTCCAACAACAATTCTTGTTGTGCACCATCACCTTGAATGATAACTGCTTTGGGAAGCAGTTCACACAGCTCCTGGCACAAATCAGGGTCACGCTCGATTATTTTGACAGAGTTGCCACCCGCTATCAGCATTTTTGCCAAATAATAGGCTGTTCGGCTACCACCCAATAGAATAACATCGCGTGCTTGTTTGGTAGCAAAACCCATTTGACGCAGCAGTTTTTGCATTTCGTGAATGTTGGCGGTCAAGCCGATTTTATCCCCACTTTGCAACACAAAGTTACCATCGGGGATGTACACATCTTCCCCACGTTGTACAACACCAACCAGGAATTTAGCCGGATAGGTTTCGCGCATTTGGCGCAAACTAACCCCCGCCAATGCCGATTCTTCCTTGACACGCAGTTCAATCATTTCAAAATTACCGCGGGAAAAGGTTTCCACCTTGACAGCCGTGGGGAGTTTGAGTAACTTGTATAACTCTTTGGCAGCTAACAAATCCGGATTAATCGTCATCGACAAGCCCAATTGTTGTTTCATGAAATCAAGGCTGTTATCGTTATATTCGGGATTCCGTACACGAGCAATCGTGTACGGAACGCCCATTTTTTTTGCCATGAAACAGCACAGCATATTGGTATCATCGGAACCGGTGACGGCCGCAAACAAATCCGCTTTTTTAATGCCCGCTTCTTGCAAGACATCGCTATCTGCACCGTTTCCGCAAATACTCATTACATCATAAACGTTGGTAAGTCTGTTAAGCACCGCTGAATCGCGGTCAATAGCAACTACATTGTGCCCTTCTTTAACAAGACTGGTCACAATGGTAGTACCGATTTTCCCGCAACCCACAACCACAATGTTCATGATATTTCCTCCGTTTTTTCCGATGTGGGCAGTTGTTTTATCAACCGCTTTTTAATTTCCACACCGTCATATTTTTGTCGCGCTTGCACGCGACCCAAATACTTTGTTTGGCAAGTGGCACACCAAAAATGCGCCGAAAAGAACCGATGAGTAAACCGCCATTCATCCGTCCGTTTTAAGTTCTTTCCGCAATCTTCACAAGAAAAGTGAAGTTGTCCGCGAGGTATCAACGGATGGTGAATGTCTTTCAAAAAAGTAGGTTTAAACGTCAAGCGTTTATAAAACTCTTCGTTAACGGTTTGTACCGCTTGTTCAAACGATTGTTTCTCGTAAACATGGTGGAAAACCTCTGCCGCCAACTCGCTATCATCAATGGCATGGTGCAGTTCTACCGATTCATCGTAAACACCAAGCATCTGGGCAAACTTTCCCAGTGCCACTTGCTGTGACGTACCAAGTTGCAAACGGGTTTGCGCATACAGCTGCAAATCCATATACGCGCCCATGAAATCAATGTCTTCCCGCCCGTAAAAATAGCGGTAATTTTCCATGAGCACCATCAAGTCGGTATTACTCCACGTCATCACCAACGCTTTGTTTCCTACAAAATCTCTAAGTTGTTCCATAGCGTCCGTAAAGGAAATCCCTTTGCGGACATCATCATCGGTAAACCCGGTAAGATTGGTGACAAGCGATGTCAATTTACGGCTGACAACCGGACGGATAAGCACATCGAACCTGTCGATAACCTCACCGTTTGGCGATACCTTTACCGCACCAATCTCGATAATTTCATTGAAATATCCGTTTAGTTTTTGGCAATACGTACCGTTCCACTCTAAATCTAATACAATATACGTCAAGTGTTTAGCACATTCCTTCCAAGGTTTTTCCGCCCAAAACATGGAAATGCAAATGGAAAACGGTTTGTCCCGCGCCAATTCCTTTGTTATTCACCACGCGATAATCCGTAAGATTCATCTCGGCAGTCAATTTGGCAATCACTTCGAAAATGTGGGCTACTACCCCGCTGTTTTCTGCTGTGATTTGACCGCAATCGGCAATATGTTGTTTGGGAATCACCAAAAAATGCACCGGTGCAGCAGGTTGAATATCATAAAACGCCAACACCGTATCGTCTTCGTACAATTTTTTGGAAGGGATTTCCCCTGCAATAATTTTACAAAAAACGCAATCCATAATACACACTCCTTATTGTCCGATAATTGACGGTAAAGTTGCCAAAGCTTCTGTTACTTTACTGATATCTTTGCCGCCTGCCATGGCCATATCGGGCTTTCCGCCGCCTTTTCCGCCGCAAACGGTTGCCACTTGACGCACAATGTTGCCGGCATTAGCACCTGCCGCCACAGCGCCTTTGGTGCAATAGCAAACAAAAGTAACCGTTCCTTTTTCTTCGGATACACCGGCTAAAACCACAACGGCTTTTTCGGGTGCAAAATCTTTGCTGCTGTCGCACAACGTTTTGAGTTCATCACCGCCGACATTTTCCAGTACAGCGGATACTAATTGTATGCCATTGCAATCGACCGCAGTGTTAAACAATTCTTTTACCTGATTGGCGGCTTGGCCTGCACGTACGGTTTGTAATTCACGTTGGCAGTCTTTGAGTTCTGTTTGCAATTGTGCCGCACGACGCGCAACATCATCGGGACCGTTGGCTTTTATGGTTTCTGCAGCTTTGAGCAATTCATCACGATAGCCGTTGAGCAAGGCCAACACGCCGTTTCCTGTTACCGCTTCAATGCGGCGAACACCGGCTGCCACTGACGTTTCGGACAAAATACGGAACAAACCGACTTTGGAAGTGTTATCGGCATGTGTACCACCACACAGTTCCATGGACACATCCCCCATTTTTACCACGCGGACCACATCGCCGTATTTTTCTCCGAACAATGCCATGGCACCTTGTTTACGCGCTTCGTCAATCGACATTTCGGAAATTTCGATTTCATTACCTTCCAAAATCCATTGGTTTACAAGCGTTTCTACTTGCGCAAGTTCCTCACCGTTGAGCGCCGAAAAATGCGTAAAGTCAAAACGAACACGCTCAGCATTAACAAGCTGCCCCGCTTGTTCGACATGATTACCAAGCACCGTACGAAGGGCGGCTTGCAACAAATGGGCTGCCGAGTGATTACGCACCACCGCCGCGCGGTTTTCCGCATTGACCGATGCTGTCACCAATGCACCGACCGACAACTCACCGCTTGTCAAAACACCGATGTGCAAGATAGCACCGTTGGCAGTTTTTTGCGTATCGGTCACTTCAAAACGAGCGGTATCGGTTTCGATAACACCTTTGTCCCCTACTTGTCCGCCGCTTTCACCATAAAACGGCGTGGTATCGAGTACCAAAACCGCTTTATCACCTTCGTTTAACACGGTTACCGTCTCATCACCACAAACCATGGCGGTAACGGTTGCGGGCGTGGAAAGCTGTGCATAACCGACAAATTCGCCGGCAGTTAATTGCTCGGCAATACCGGCATTGCCTTTCCAAGCATCCGCACCCGCATCTTTACGTGCAGCACGTGCGCGAGCACGTTGTTCTGCCATAAGCGCGTTAAACGCTTCTTCGTCTACCGCAACACCACGCTCTTCCAAAATATCTTTGGTAAGGTCAATCGGAAAACCGTACGTATCGTACAATTTAAATGCCACTTCACCCGAAAGAATGTTGTCTTTAACAGAAGATAAGCAGTCTTCCAGCAATGCCAAACCGCTGTCGATGGTTTTTTCAAAAGCCTCTTCTTCATTACGAATAACTTTAACAATGAAGTCTTTTTTATCATTCAGTTCCGGATAAGCCGACAGGTTTTCATGAATAACTGTCTCACACACTTCGTACAAGAACGGGCGATGAATACCAATCAAACGACCATGACGTGCCGCACGGCGCAACAAACGGCGCAACACGTAACCACGCCCTTCGTTGGAGGGCAAAACACTGTCGCCAATCATGAAGGTAGTGGAGCGAATATGGTCGGTAATCACGCGCAACGATACGTCGGTACGTTCGCTTTCGCCGTAATTGACGTTGGCAATGCGGCTGATATGTTTCATGATATTTTGTACGGTATCGACTTCAAACAAGTTGGCAACACCTTGCATGATACACGCCAGACGCTCCAAGCCCATACCGGTATCGATGTTGGGATGGTCAAGCGGTGTATAGTTGCCGTTACCGTCGTTGTCAAATTGTGTGAACACATTGTTCCAAAACTCTACAAAACGGTCACAATCGCATCCAACGGCACAGTCAGGTGAACCGCAACCGTGTTCTTCCCCACGGTCAAAATACAGTTCCGAACAAGGACCGCACGGACCGGAGCCGTGTTCCCAGAAGTTATCTTCTTTGCCCAAACGCACAATACGGTCAGGGGAAACACCAACTTCTTTGGTCCAAATTTCAAAGGCTTCGTCATCGTTTTCGTAAATGGAAACATAAATACGTTCTGCCGGCATTTCCAAAACTTTGGTACAAAATTCCCACGCCCACGCGGTGGCTTCGTGCTTGAAATAGTCACCAAAACTGAAATTACCCAGCATTTCAAAATAGGTACCGTGACGTGCTGTTTTACCTACACGTTCGATATCGGGGGTACGAATACATTTTTGACAAGTGGTCACCCGCTTGCGGGGCGGCGTCACTTCGCCTGTAAAATACTTTTTCATCGGAGCCATACCCGAGTTGATTAACAACAGCGAAGCATCGCCCTTGGGTACTAACGGAAAACTGGGCAAACGCAAGTGCCCCTTGCTTTCAAAAAAGCTTAAATATTTTTCCCGCAGTTCGTTAAGACCGGTCCATTGCATACCAAAAACATCCTTCCTAAAAAAAATAGCTCCGCCCCAGGTTTGGGACGGAGAATCCGTGGTACCACCCAAATTGCGTTGTCAAAAACAACGCCACTTGATGACCTTTAACGCAGGTCTACGCCGCCCTTATTTCGGGCAGTGGCTCGGGAATGGCACCCATATAACAACGGCAGTTCGCCTCACAGCACGTAAAAACGTAGCAAACTTCTCTGTATGCCTTGAAAAATACGGTTAGTTCCTTCAACGCCTTAACAAGGAAATTATACCTTTTCGTATCCTTTTTGTCAAGCGTTTTCCTCCAAATAGCCCATACGATAAAGGTAGTTACAAATATCGGCAAACACGGGTGCTGCTGCTTCATCGGTGCGTCCACTGTCTTCTGCCAACACGGTAATCACGTACTTTGGCGACTGTTCGGGATAAAAGCCTGTAAACCAATTTTGCACCATGGTCTCCCCGTCTTCGCCAACCCATCCTGTTTGCGCCGTTCCGGTTTTTCCACCCGCTCCGCCTACCAAAGGCATTGCCGAAGCACCTGAACCTTCCTCAACAACTTTTATCATCATTTTTTTAATGGTATCCGCTGTTTTTTGTGAGCAAACCGGTGTT
>JAZNRV010000072.1:0-4813 GCA_045590855.1 Acutalibacteraceae bacterium
TTGAAAACCGAGCGCGCCACACAAAAAATTGTGTCCAACGCTTATTTTTTTGTTTTTACATAGCCACCCATTCAAAAGGTTTATCCATTGCTTGCAAGCATTTTTCGCGGATTGCCATAATTGCAATCGTATCTTCTTGCGCAATGGGGGCTTTGCCGGTTTTGAACATTTCTACAATAGCTGTGATTAGTTTGGGGAAAACGTCATCATCCAAAGCAACGGTTTCGTTACCATCTTGATGGTTGATAACAAGATAATGTTTAAATTGCTTTTGCAGCATATTCACACTCGCGGTTCTATTGTCTGCAAAGCGGAGTTGCCAAGCAGGACGAGCTTCACAACCGGTATACATAACACTTGTGACATTGCAACCCATCAAAGCAACAATCGGCTCGATTTGGTGAACCAAATAGTTAACCGGGTCCAAATGACCAAATGCCACTACACCGCTAACGTCCTCCGTCTTGACTGCGTTTAATTTGTGAGAACAACGGAACGCAGAAGCAGAAAAACACGCCGACCCGCTTGCTTTGGCCGCAGCAAAAATCTCTTCGGCTTCTGCTTTGCTGTTAGCAAAGGTTTTATCCACAAACACAGGTTTGCCCGAAGCAACGGCGGGTAACGCCAACTCTACGTGCTTTTCGCAATTATCGGGTGCTAACACCACCAAACAGTCACTTTTCTCCACAAGTTCGTGAATGTCTAAAACCAATTCCACACCTTGCTTTTCGCACCATTGTGCGTTGGTAAGCGAACCCTCAAACGGGCAATCAATTTGACCGTAGGCATAAGCGACTTGGTATTCTCCATCGCTTAACTCATTAAACCATTTGGGGTAGTTGTCGGCATGCCATTCGTTAAGGTAATAATCGATAAAACCAATCTTTTTCATAGCCATCCTCTTTTCACATCATTCCAACACGATTTCTTTGTGTTGTTCGGCAGAATCGTAAATTGCTTGCATAATTTTTGAGGTGACAATATTAGTATCAATGTGCGAGGGTAATTTTTCACCACTTCTGACACAATCCACAAACGCATTGATTTCGGTTTCGAAATGATTGCGTTTTTCATATTCAGGAGTATAGTTAATGAGTTCGCCGTCTTTAGTGCCATAGAATTTGAAATCGGCACCATACTGCAAACGAACGCCGCCTTTATCACCAAGGAAATCAATGAACATTTCTCTTCCTTCGATATTTTGTGCCCAGGCACCATTAAGCGTAATGGTGGGACCGTCGGTACGAATCATACCCGTAACACCGGTTTCTACGTCGCACACACCATCCATTTTGGGAGGACCTGCCCACATGGTGGTATATACATATTCTGCAATATTTTTACCGATATGGGAGAACGCTTCGGCACTGACCGTTTTGGGTGCGGGGTCGCCACAGCAGTACATGACAATATCTAAGAAGTGTACGCCCCAGTCAATAAGAACACCGCCACCGGCAATGCTCTTGTCGGTAAACGCGCCACCAAGACCCGGAATGGAACGATGGCAACGGAAGCTGATATACACTTGATAAATTTCGCCAAGTTCGCCGGCATCAATCATTTTTTTGATTTGATTTACGCCGTCGTTGAAACGGTTAACAACACCGATGTTAAGCACTTTACCTGTTTTGCGTTGCGCATCCAACATGGTGAGTGCTTCTTCGTATGTTCTGGCAGCAGGTTTTTCACAAAGAACATTTTTCCCTGCGTTCAAAAAGTCAATGGTAATAGGAGCGTGAACTTTGTTAGGGGTACACACCGACACCGCTTCCACTTCGGGGTCGGAAAGAATTTCGTGATAATCCGTGACCGCTTTTCCACAGCCATACTTTTCTACAGCCGCTTCTGCACGTTCGGGAATGATATCGCAAAACCACTTAATTTCAACGTTTTCGTTTTTCATATACGCCGGAATATGCGCTGCATTTGCTATGGTTCCGCAACCGATAACCGCTACTTTCATCTTGCTCATGTTTTTACTCCTTTGCATAGTAATACATTCTTTAATTCCATTTTAATACGAAAACCATACGATTTCAATAACTAATTTTTCTGTATTATTTGTCATTTTTTTAGATATTTCCCGTTTTCTTTGGCAAAGCGGACATCACCTTGCTCAAAGCGTTTGCGCAGTTTTTCCAAAGCCTTTTTTTCGATACGAGATACATACGAACGCGAGATTTTTAATCGCTTTGCCACTTCTCGCTGTGTTAACGGGTCACGTATCAAACCATACCGCCAACCAATGATTTCTTTTTCACGGTCGGTGAGCGTTTCTTCCATGTATCGGTACAATTTTGCTGCATTGATTTTGTTGTCCAAATCATCGGCAATGGTATCTTCTTGCGCAATCACATCCATTAACGTTAGGGTATGCCCTTCTTTGTCCGTTTCAATCGGTTCCATGATGGATACGTCTTGTGCCGATTTGCGATTTGCTCGAAAATACATGAGAATTTCGTTTGCTATCCTCACCCAAATCGGTTTTAGTATGACGACCAAAATCCTCAGTAGTATCTTCGTCGTAATCTACGTCCGAAAACTCTATGAGTTCTTCGTCATCATCTGTGTCTATTTCAATGTGTTTTATGTAAGGTGTGATATCGGGTAGCTCGATATCACCTTCCTGCGAACCAAACAATATAACATGTGCATTTTCGCCATCCCAAATTACACGACGTACAATACTTTGAATTGCGGCTCTCTTTTGTTCATAGGACATATCATCAATAGTGTTTTTGAATACAGAAAGCATCTGACGAAGCACGTCAAACTCAATATCGCTAAAAGCGTGTTCAGCGGTAAGACTTATCATTTCGTCAATGCCCTGTGAGATTTTATCTATTTGGATATTCATTTCGTTAATACGGGCTACTATTGATTTTTTAGCGCCAATTTCATCTAACTCGGCAAGTGTATCGATGAGTGAGCTGACCTTTTTCTCAAGGTCGGCTTTTTCTTTTTTCATTGCACTTAACTTCTGTTCATACTGCTCACGGTTGCCGGTGTAGAAAATTTTACTTTTTTCAAGCTGCTTGACAAAATCACTTTTTTCGTCTGCAAGTTGCTTGATTTTCTCAATAACCGCAATGTCTAATGTATTACCGTTTGCGTTACGTTTATCGCATAAGTCTTTTTTGCTACGCTCTTTCATCTTGCATACGTATGTATATATGGTCTCGCCATCGGCAGTTTTCCGTTTAGAGAGCTTGGGGTACATTCGGTTTCCGCAAGAGCAGAACAAAAGGCCAGTCAGTAAGGCTTCGTTTCTTCTCGGCCTGCGGAAAGATTTTGACTTGTTTCGTTCAAGATTATCCTGAACACCCACCCAAATCTTGCCGGGGATAATACCTTGATGCTTACCAACTGACACAATCCAATCGCTGACAGGGTTGTAAACGGTGGTTTTGCCTTTTTCTTGGTCGGTACGGTTGTAGGCTAAAATTCCGTGTACGCCGTCAAATTCTTCTTTTGACGAAAATAGATCGGCGTCCTTTAGTTTGAAGAATTCATACGCCTCTTCATCTGCAATCATATATACAGGATTTTGGAGTATGGATTTGATTGAAAAGCGGGTGAAGTGGTTGCCGTTTTTGGTCATTATTCTACGCTGTATCAATTCTGCCTCTGTGAGTGTTAAAGAACCTGTTTTAATAAACAAATCAAAGATAAGCTTAACTGTCTCGGCTTCCTCGGGAATAAGCTTTAGTTTGCAAGCCTTTTTTGTTTTGCCGTCAACCGTAACACTCTTAACACTTTCGCTACAATAACCCGTAGGCGTATTACCGCCAAGCCAACGGCCCGTCTTTGCCAATTCGTGCATATTATCTCTGATACGCTCGGCAATAGTTTCACGTTCAAGCTGTGCGAATACAGAGGCAATATACATCATTGCTCTGCCCATCGGCGTTGCCGTATCAAACTGTTCACGGATAGACACAAAGACTATATCTCTGCGGTTAAGGTCTTCAATAAGTGATGAGAAGTCGCTGACATTACGGCTAACACGGTCAAGACGGTAAACCACAAGTGCCTTAAATTCTCCACGTTCGATATGTGCCATCATTTTTTTGAAGGCAGGACGGTTGACATTTCCACCCGAAAAACCTTCGTCCTCAAATACTACTGCTTTCTCTGCGGCTTCATCACCGTAATGAGTTCGTATGTATTCACGGCAAAGTTCCACCTGATTGCCGATACTTTCGCCCTTGCCTGTGAATTTAGACTTCCTTGAATAAATCGCAATTATATTAGACGTATTTTTCATAAACATCCCCCTTAGGTTTTTGTGTTATGTTATATATGTTAGTATATCATAAAGTAATTAAATTGTAAAGAGGACGATTTTAGTATATAAAAAGCAGCCTCACCGAAGTAAGACTGCTTAAAATTATTTATTAGAGTTCAGCGTGCGGATCATCTGCATAACCGCTTTTTTCTGTTCGGCTGTGAGGCTAACCCAAGAGTCAAAGAGTTCTTTGATTTCAGGTGTCATCTCAACCATATCTCCATCTGCAAAGAACTGGGATATTGTAATGCCAAAACCGGCACAAATTGCTTCTAATGTGCTTATTGAAGGCAAAGTGTTTCGTCTAAAAATATTAGCAAGAGTGGATTCGGATAGACCACATTCTTTTGCTAACCGATATTCCGTCCACCCACGTTCATCCAACAACTGACGAAGCCTCTTATGTGTATCCATAGCCTCACCACCTTTCTTAACTATATTTTACCGCTAAACTTAATGGTTTTATACCCAAGACTTGTAATGTGTATACCGTTATGTTAAACTGTATTATATAATTAAGTTGAG
>JAZNRV010000073.1:0-12501 GCA_045590855.1 Acutalibacteraceae bacterium
GATATGTACCGTATTATTGATGCGGTAGAACCCTTTATGCCGCAAGATAAACCCCGGTACTTGATGGGTGTTGGTACACCGGAAAATATTTTGGAAGGTGTTTACCGCGGTGTTGACTTGTTTGACTGCGTTATGCCTGCCCGCAATGCCCGCCACGCACACGTGTTTACGTGGAGTGGTCATCGCAACATGCTCAACCAAAAATACGAGTATGACCCGTTGCCGCTTGACGAGGAATGTGATTGTCCCACGTGTCGTCGCCATTCCCGAGCATATATTCGTCATTTGTTCAAAGCAAACGAAATGCTTGCCATGCGGTTGTGCGTGATTCATAACTTGTATTTTTATAATACGCTTACCGAAAAAATCCGAGAAGCATTGGAAAACGGTACTTTTGAAGAGTTTTATCAAAAATATCGTGGTGTTTTGGATAGACGGATTTGAAGAAATGTAAACAAATTGTATTGTTTTGCATTTTGCTATTGCCATTTCAACAAAAATTCGGTATACTTGTATGTATTAGGTAATTAGGAGGTTATCATTATGGTTAAATTTATTTCTTTGGTAGCAGATACTGCTACTACGACTACCGGTGAACAAGCTGCCAGTCCGGTTAGCGCGTTTATGCCGCTTATCATGTTGGGACTTATGTTCGTTGTCATGTATTTCCTCATGATTCGTCCGCAAAAGAAAAAACAAAAAGAAGAACAAAAAATGCGTGACAGTGTCCGCGTTGGTGACGAAATCACCACTATCGGCGGTATTTGCGGTCGTATCGTGAATATCAAAGAAGATGAATTCATCATCGAAACCGGTGCTGACCGCAACAAAATGGTCATCAAAAAATGGGCAATGCAATCTTGCAACACGGTGCATGATGCCACGGATGATGACGACGATGACGATGATATCTAATTCATAAAGCATAAGTACTATTTTTCTCCTTCGCAGAATAGGTTGTAACAACTGACATTTTGCGGAGGAGAAATTATGAAAACTCGAAAAGAAACGACGATTTTTGAGAAGATTTTACGGTCCCTACTGTTAGGGCTCGGTGCGGATGTGTTATCCGGCTTGCTGTTTCTTGCTTTGGCGGCATTGTTGCTTACAACAGGGGTGCTTCCCACTGTTGCGGCAACACCGACAGCGCTTGGAATTCTGTCTTTGTCGTCATTGGTAGGAGGCTTTGTTTCGGCTCGTTATGCCAAAGAGCGGGGTTTACTGTACGGAGTGGGTACCGGTTTTTTGTTTTTGTTATTAACGGCCTTGGTTGCCATTGCTTTGCTGCAAGAATTTGATGGAAAATTGTTTTTTGTCAAAGCAATTCTCACTCTTGTTTTTGGTGCTGTCGGCGGTGTGCTGGGCGTTAATATAAAACGTAAATAACATCCGAACGGGACGGAGATTTTCCGTCCCGCTTTTTTCATCATATTCCGTTTGCTTGCAGCATATAGTGCAAACGGAGGTAAACTTATGAAACGGACAAACTCTTTCAAACGTTTTTTAGTGCAAAATCGACGGTTGCTGTTGTTTTTGCTGCTACCGTTATGCGGGTGTATTTGCGGTCTTTTTTTGTACGGACCACTCAAAAGTGTTTTCCCCGATTGGTTGTTCTTGCTTAGTTTTGGGACGATCGAGCATACGGTCAGTTCGATTTTTTCTGTGTGGTTGTCGGCTTGTTTTCAATCGTTTTGTTTGCTGGCACTTCTTTTTGTGAGCGGGTTGTCGGTATGCGGTGTACCGTGCGCTTTACTGCTTCCCGTGTTTTGGGGTGTGGGGTTAGGATTGCACCAAGCGCATTACGCTCAATTCGCTGCGGGTGGTTGGCTGACTTTGTTAGCGGTGGTGTTACCTGCCGCAGCAATCGAAATGGTTGTTATATTAATGGCAAGTTCGGAAAGTTTGCGCATGTCGGCTCTGTTAGCCGCTCAGTTACTGCCACGGTCATCTCGTTGCGGAGGGCTTTGGCAAGTGTTTAAACTTTATTGTATGCGTTTTTTGGTACTGCTGATTCCCGTTGGAATAGCCGGTGCCTGGGAAGTGATTTTTCGCCTTATATTGGGCGGATGACGAAAAGGAGAGTGTTCTTAAATGGCGGGTATGTTCAGTTTTTTGGATACGTCCAAACCGGGACCGGGTGTATCTAAAAATGCACCTCGGAAAAAACGATTCTTTCTGTTTTGGGAATTGTATGCACGTAAAATTTGGAAATTAGTACTTGCCAATTTGCTGTATGTGCTGCTTTCGCTGCCGGTGATTACCCGCGGTTTGGCGCAAGCGGGGCTTACCTTTGTTACCCGCAATTACGTGCGGGAAAAGCATGTGTTTTTACCGTCGGATTTTTGGGATGCGGTGAAGAAAAACGCCAAACAAGCCTTGATTATCGGTATTGAAGAACTGATTATCTGTGCCGTTTTGGGTTTTGATTTGGTGTATGCTTGGAACGGCTTGATGATGGGGGAAACAGTATCTATTGGCGCTTTGCTATTTTTTGCGGTTTCGCTGTTTATTGCGGTTTCCTTTTTACAAATTCGGTATTATTTGTACATTCAAGTGATTACATTTAAACTTTCCGTAAAACAAATTTGGAAAAACAGCATTTTGCTGAGTATTGCCGGTTTTAAACAAAACGTGATTCTTTCCGCGTCATTAGCGCTCATCTATGCTGTGGTACTGCTGTTGTTTTTGGCATTTGGCGTGCTATCGGCAGGGCTTTTGATTGTGGTTTATGTGTTTTTTTTCCCGGCTTTTCGCTCGTTCTTGATTCAATTTACCGTTTTTCCGCTGATTCAAAAACACATCATTGACCCTTATTACCAAGAACATCCGGACGAGGACATGGATAAACGCCGTGATTTGAATTTGTCAGACGAAACACAAACAACGGAAGAAACCGTGTTTGAAGACATGGGAACACAAGAAAGAACTGTTATTCCCAAACAATACAGTGCGGAAGAATTACGTCAATCTAAACGACATTCCGCAGCAGAACAAAATGACGAAGACGATACCATCTAACTTAAAAAAGCGTTACCGATTCAGTGAATCGGTAACGCTTTTTTAATGCTTTTATTTTTTATTAAAACTATCTTTTAACGAAACAGAACGGTTGAAAACGGGATGCTCAGCGGTGCTGTCCACGTTATCAATGCAGAAATAGCCAAGCCGCATGAATTGGAACGAAGTGGCGTCTTCGGCAGGCAAGATACCCGCTTCCACTTTACAATCGGTCAACGTTTCCAAAGAATCGCGATTGAGAACGTCCAAGTAATCGTTGTCGCCCGCCTCCGGTTCGGCATCCAAGAACAGGGAAGAGTACAAGCGTACTTCGGCAGTTTTGGCAGTGGCAGCATCGACCCAGTGGATGGTGCCTTTTACTTTTCTGCCGTCGGGGGTGGTGCCGCCTTTGGTTTGCGGGTCGTAGGTAGCGGTGATTTCCACTACGTTGCCGTTTTCGTCTTTGACGCAACCTGTGCAGCGTACCACGTACGCAGATTTCAAACGAACTTCGTTGCCGGGGAACAAGCGGAAATAGCCTTTGACGGGTTCTTCCATGAAGTCGTCGCGTTCCACCCACAAATTGCGCGAGAACGACACGGTGTGGGTACCGCGTTCGGGGTAGGAGGGATGATTTTCCACCTGGAAGGTTTCGCTTTGGTCTTCGGGGTAGTTGGTAATGGTGAGTTTTACGGGATGCAATACCGCCATAGCACGTGTTGCGTTTTCGTTTAAATCTTCGCGCAGGCAGTGCTCCAACAACGCAATTTCCACCATGCTGGGAACTTTGGCAACACCGACACGTTCAATGAAGTTACGTACCGAAGCAGGGGTGTAACCACGGCGGCGCAAACCACGCAAGGTGGGCATACGCGGGTCGTCCCAACCGGAAACATAACCATCTTCCACCAAACGGCGTAATTTCCGTTTGGACATGACGGTGTAGTTGATGTTGAGTCGAGCAAACTCAATTTGGCGGGGTTGTCCTTCTAAATCGGCGTGTTCCACCACCCAGTTATAAAGCGGGCGGTGGTCTTCAAACTCCAACGAGCAAAGGGAATGGGTGATACCTTCAATGGCATCTTCCAAAGGATGAGCAAAATCGTACATGGGATAAATGCACCATTTGTCACCTTGACGATGGTGACTCGCATGGTTAATACGATAAATGACCGGGTCACGCATATTGAAGTTGCCGCTGGCAAGGTCAATTTTGGCACGAAGCGTCATGGCACCGTCTTCAAATTCGCCCGCACGCATGCGTGCAAACAAATCCAAACTTTCTTCGATAGGGCGGTCGCGATAGGGGCTGACAGCGGGGTGTGTGATATCCCCGCGGTTTTCACGCATTTGGTCGGGGGATAATTCGCAAACGTAAGCAAGGCCCTTTTTGATAAGCGATACCGCAATATCGTACATGGTTTCAAAATAGTCCGAAGCAAAGTAAAAGCGGTCGTCCCAATCATAACCCAGCCAATGAATATCTTCTTGAATAGCATCGACGTATTCGACGTCTTCTTTGGTAGGATTGGTATCGTCCATGCGCAAATTGCAGATACCACCGTATTTTTCAGCCGTGCCGAAATCGATGCAAATGGCTTTGGCGTGACCGATGTGCAAATAACCGTTGGGTTCCGGAGGAAAACGCGTGTGCACTTGTTTGCCAAAGCAACGACCTTCGGGGAGTAACTCCTCGTCAATAATATCGTGGATAAAATTTCCACCTGTTACAATAACTTGTTCTTCTGACATAATGAAAAATCCTCCTATTTATTCCAAAGAAGCCTTGGCGGCGTTTAAGCGTTCGCTGACGATGTTTTTACCCAGTAATGCCATAATCCCGCACAAATCCGGTGTGTTGCGACGACCGGTAACGGCTACACGAACTACCGTGCTGACATCACCCACATGGCCTTTGTAATTTTTCGGTTGTTTTTTATATTCTTTCACATCCGGGCAAAAACCGAGAGCGGGACAAATGCTTTTTAGTGTATCAAACCACGTTTGTTTATCGTGGCTTGCATCGTATACTTGTTCATAAGCGGTGAGAATAGGGGCAATATCGGTTTGCTGCACATTTTCCGGCCACGGATAGTTTGTGGGGGTGTTGAAGAAATACTCAACATATTCCGGAACGTCATTCCATTTTGCCAAATCTTTGCGAGGTTTGGCACCGCCGCGGTCAATGGAGAAAATGCCGTTGGAAAAATCCAAATCCCTTGTTAACAAAGCATAAAGAGACGGTTCAAATTCTTTTGACCACTCAATGGCAGCATCGGTTACGGTTTGAGCATCCATGGCGGCAATGCAATTTTTGCTGACGTCGTTGAGTTTGTTCAAATCAAACAACGCACCGGAAACGCTCATCTTTTTCAGATTGAAAGGGAAAGCGCTGCGCGGCTTGTCCGCGTTTTGGCGGCACCATTCTTCGTAATCACTGTTGGCAACGGTGTGCAGATATTCCATCACGCTTTGGGGCGGATACCCTTGCTCGGTATAAAAATGAACCGCTGCTTCAGGGTCTTTGCGTTTGGAAAGCTTGCGTTTTCCGCCGTTGTCTTCTTTCATAATCGGGCTGACGTGGGCATATTTGGGCGGTTTAAAGCCCAGTAAACGGAATAACTGTAAATGAATCGGTACCGAGGCAATCCATTCGTCACCACGGATAACGTGAGTAGTGCGCATTAAATGGTCATCAACCGCGTGCGCAAAGTGATAGGTGGGGATACCGTCTGCTTTAAGTAACACGATATCTTGGTCGTTTTCCGGCATTTCAATGGCACCTTTTATCATATCGTCAAATTTGATACGATTTTCTTCACTGCCCGGTGAACGCAACCGAATGACATAAGGGACACCGGCTTTGACTTTTTCGAGTGCTTGTTCGGGTGTCAAAGCGCGGCAAGACGCGTATTCTCCGTAATAACCGGTACGCAATTTTTTGCTTTCTTGTTGTTCGCGTACCACGTTTAATTCATCCGGTGTGCAAAAACAAGGATAAGCAAGACCTTGCAGTAAAAGAGCTTTGGCATAAGTATGGTAAATAACAGCACGGTCACTTTGGCGATAAGGACCATACGCACCGATTTCTTCGGTGGGGGAACGATATCCTTCGTCTGTTATCACACCATATTGTTGAAGTCCCGCCAAAATATCGGCGGCACCGCCATCTACTTCCCGCTTTTTGTCCGTATCTTCCAAGCGGAAATAAAAGACACCGTCGGTTGCACGAGCGGTCAAAAAATTGACCGTGGCGGTGAACAGAACACCTAAATGTAAATACCCGGTAGGGGAAGGGGCAATCCGTGTGACACGGGCACCCTCTTTGAGGTTACGCGGGGGATATATTTCTTCATATTGTTCCGGGGTATGAGTAACGTCCGGAAACAATATATCTGATAATTCTTGTAATGCCGACATCCAAATTCCTCCTAAACAGCACACATATACTATATTTTACAAGTTTTGGTTGCAAAAGTCAATGAAAGTGTGGTACTATATAAAAAAGTTTTTTGGGAAGGAATCTGATTTTTTATGGAATCCACATCAAATACGGCGGTGAGCACCACATCTGAACAAAAACCGCGTGCTTTAAGTTGTATTCAATCGACAGGAACTCCCACGTTGGGTAACTACTTGGGCGCATTGCGTAACTGGGTGCAGTTGCAAGATACGTTTGAATGCGCTTACGCTGTCGCGGATTTGCACGCCATTACCGTACGGCAAGAACCGGCTAAATTGCGCCAACAAATCAACGAAACGTTTGCACTTTTGTTAGCGATTGGTTTGCAACCGGAAAAATCCTTGTTGTTTGTGCAATCCCAAGTGCCGGAACATGCGCAACTGAGTTGGATGCTTTCTTGTCACACACAGTTTGGCGAATTGTCCCGTATGACGCAATTTAAAGACAAATCTTCCAAACACGCGGACAATATCAATGCCGGTTTGTTTACGTATCCCGTGTTGATGGCTGCCGATATTTTGTTGTATCAACCAAACTACGTACCGGTAGGCGCAGACCAAAAGCAACACTGTGAACTGACAAGGGATATTGCAACTCGTTTTAACAATTTGCATCCCAATACGTTTACCATACCGGAACCGTATATTATGAAAACCGGTGCGCGTGTTTGTTCCTTGCAAGAACCGCAGAAAAAAATGTCAAAATCCGACGAAAATCAAAACGCGTTTATTTCCCTTAAAGACGATGAAGATACCATTTTGCGTAAATTCCGTCGCGCGGTTACCGACAGCGAAGCCAAGGTGCGGTATGCCGAAGGCAAAGATGGTATTAACAACTTGATGGAAATTTATTCCGCTGTTACGGGAAAAACGCTCGAAGCCATTGAAGACGAATTTGCCGGAAAAGGCTATGGCGATTTCAAAACGGCTGTCGGCGAAGCGGTAGCAGCAGAATTGAAGCCCTTGCAAACGCGTTTTGCAGAACTCATGAAAGATAAAGCACAACTTGAACAACTCATGAAAGACGGTGCCCAAAAAGCCTCTTACGTTGCCGGAAAAACCCTCAAAAAAGTAATGAAAAAGTTGGGGTATGTTATTTTATAACTGCCAAAAAAGCCGCCGTATGGCGGCTTTTTCTTATACCAATTTTAACATATCGTCCATAAATTCTTTTTCAATGTCAATTAGTTTTCTGGTAAGGCGGCGGCTTTCTTCGGAAGCATCGGGATATTGATTCAAATATCCGCTAAGTGATTTGATTCCCATACTGCATCCGTCAAACATGATACCCGCAATCTTTTTGGTATCATTGTCCAGCATTAATTTCATTTCGGTGGATACCCAAGAAAACGCTTTAACAATAGAGGGCGGGTCTTTTTCGTCTTTTTCAAGTGTGTTGAGCAGTTTGTGACATTCGTCACCAATGGCAATATGCTCATCGTTGTATTTATCAATAATTTTTTTCAAAGTACTGTCCTCTTTGCAAAAGGGTAATACTTGCTCCATACTGTTGGTGGCGTTTTTGCAACCGGAGTTACATTCTTTTAACAAACAAATCGTATCGTTATTCATCCGTTTCATCCTTTCCTTTGTTATTAACAGTATGGGATGCGTGGCATTTTTTTATTCCTACTTGCCAGAAAAACAAATTAGGTATATACTGAAAAAGGAGTTGATAGATATGAAGTATGCTTTTTATGCAATGTTATCTCGCATGAAAAACATTTCGCGTTGGTCGCTCATGCACAACACGCGCAAAGAAAACATTTGTGAACATTCGCACGAAGTTGCTGTGTTGGCACACGCTCTGGCATTGTTACAAAATCACCATTTTGGCGGTACGGTGAATGTGGAACACTGTGTGTTGGCGGCCCTTTATCACGATACAACGGAGATTTTAACGGGGGATATGCCCACACCGGTCAAATACGATAATCCCGCCATTCGCGATGCGTACAAGCAGGTTGAGGATATTGCGGCAAACAAACTATTATCCTTGTTACCATCGGAATTGGAACCCGAATATCGACCGTTGTTGTTACCCCAAAACAGCGAAGAACTGCGCATTGTGAAAGCGGCGGATAAACTTTCGGCATTAATCAAATGTATTGAAGAACTCAAACAAGGAAACAAAGAATTTTCCAAAGCGCGCAAAGCTACCGAAAAAGCCTTGCGTGAAATGAAATTGGAAGCTGCCGATTATTTTTTATTAAACTGTTTACCGGCGTATGAACTGACATTAGACGAGTTATAATCAAAAATGACCAGCGGTAGAAACAAGAGGAGCCTTCCCCATTGGGGAAGGCTCCTCTTGTTTTAAAAGGTTCTTTATATATCCAACGTTACAATCTTGGTGGCAAAGAAAAATTTGCCGAAAATGTATTTATCGGAGGCACTTTCTGTAAGGGTGGTAAATTTACCCTCCCATAAGGTAATGCCTTCGGCCATAGCGGGTCCTTTCATGGTACGTTCAAAGGAAGAAAAGTGATAAAGGGGGGCACCGTCCAAAGTTTCCCCCGAATCGGTGGCCGCGGCCATATCGTAGAGAAAATATTCACTGCTGGTGAGACCGTAGGAGGTGGAAAGGAGCATTTTTCCGTCTTTTACCGCCAAACCTTGTACTTTGTTCCGAATGGAATAGATGCGCACGGGTTTGGTTAAATTATCATGTTTATACAGTGAGACAATAGCGTAGTTTTGTCCCTCAGGTGCCGTGTGAGGGTGGTTGGTTACATATTTTTCCCCGTTGTGAAATTCGCCTACATAAAGATACTCATCATCGGCAAAGCAAAACGAGGCACTGTTGTTAACCTCTACTCGTTCATCGCACGATACCGCAGAACCCGGTTCGGCAGCAAGCAAAGCTCGTAAAGAAAAGAGGTAGACCACGTTGTCATCTGCAACATAAATTCGATTGCCAAATCGCGAAACGCCACCTAAGTGTCCGTTCAAAAGTTCTCCGTCTTTTTGTAACGTTACAAAACGGGATTGATTATCGGTATCGGTGATATAGATACGGCCGGGGGAATCGTCTTTCATATAACCCGATACGAGGATTAGGCCTTTTTCCTCCAATGAGCAGATACCCTGGCAGACGAATCCGTCACTCAGTCCGGGTTCTCGCAAACGTTGGTTTTGATGGAAAAATAGTCACTGTAAATGGCAAATTTTGCAAGATTTAGCCCGCCCCATACCAAAAGGACCAGTGCTACAAGGCAGCTAAAGCACCACAGAGCAATTTTCTCTGCGATAGACAAAACTTTTTTCATATACGATACGTCCTTTTTAATTTAATCCTTGTTCGCCGGTACGTTCAAACAAAGCGTTTACCGCCTCTTTGAGCAATGCGTGTTGGGGAAGGGAAAGGGTGCGGTCTTTGGTGTATAGCGTGCGTGCGGCTTGTTGAGTTTCTTTGAGCAGCGGCATATCGGTAAACAAATTTGCCACTTTCAGTTCGGGCAGTCCGTGTTGCCGTTTTCCAAAAAAGTCACCCGGTCCGCGCAGTTTTAAGTCTTCATCTGCTATTTTGAAGCCATCGGTGGTTTCGCACATGACTTTCAGTCGGCGAACGGCTTCTTCGTTTTGTGCATCTGAAATCAAAATACAAGTGGAAGCCAATTTCCCGCGACCGACACGACCGCGTAACTGGTGTAGTTGTGCCAAGCCGAATCGTTCGGCATTTTCAATTACCATCAGTACGGCGTTGGGAACATCCATTCCCACTTCGACAACAGTGGTGGAAACCAAAACAGATAACCGATTAGCGGAAAAATCCGCCATGATTTGTTCTTTATCTTTTGCCTTCATTTTGCCGTGTAATAACCCAAGGGAATAACCGCTAAGCGGGCCCTCGGCCAATTGTTTGACATAGGCTTCGGCGGCTATCAAATCGGTTTCGCCTTCTTCTACCAACGGACAAACCACATACGCTTGTTGACCTTCTTGTAAAAACTTGCGAACATAGCCATACGCTCTGGCACGCTTATCCGTTCCTATGGCAAACGTTTGTACCGGTGTTCTGCCGGGCGGCAGTTCGTCCAAAATAGAAACGTCCAAATCACCGTAAACCATCAATGCCAACGTGCGGGGAATGGGGGTGGCTGACATAACCAGCAAGTGCGGAAAATCCCCTTTTGAGGCTAACAAAGCGCGTTGGCGAACACCAAAACGGTGCTGTTCGTCGGTGATAACTAATCCAAGATTATTAAATTGTACCGACTCGGAAAGCAAGGCATGGGTACCGATCAAAAATTGGATGGTACCGTTTGCGGTATCTTGCAAAACCGTTTCTTTTTGTTTTTTTGTCATTGACCCAATCAGTAATCCTACTCGTATTTCGGGTCTGTGAGCAAACAACCCGGAAACCGATTTAAAATGTTGTTGTGCCAAAATTTCGGTTGGTGCCATCATAACACATTGATATCCGTTGCGTATGGCAGAATACGCCACACAAGCGGCAACGGCTGTTTTGCCGCTACCAACATCCCCTTGCACCAATCGGTTCATAGGTATCGTACCGCGCATGTCGGTTAAACACTCGTTGATAGCGCGGCTTTGTGCACCTGTCAGCGAAAAGGGAAGATGCTCGCAAAATTCAGTTGAAAAATCGGTTGTTATTTGAACAGCGGTGGAGGCTTGTGTTCGTCCTTTGAGTCGTAATAACCCCAGTTGTAACAACAACAATTCTTCAAAAGCCAAGCGCCGCCGTGCAAGTTCCAAAGCATGCGTATCGGTGGGAAAATGAATATTTTCCAAAGCATAGCGAAACGTACATAACTGATGTTCTTTTCGTAAATCGGCGGGGAGTAGGTCATTATCTAAACTCTTATCTAACTCCGCCAACGCCGTGCCGACCAACTTTTCCAAATACCGCGAGGTAATACCACCTGTCAGCGGGTAGATTGGTCGAATACGGTCACCATTTTCAGCAGGTTCAATCAACGGTGAGGACATTTCCGGAGCATGATAGGAGCCGGAAACAGTACCAAAGAATAAATATTGTTTACGCGCTTCGATTTTGGCGGCGGCATACTTGTTGTTAAACAACGTTACCCGCAGTACACCGGATGCATCCGTGGCGGAAAAGGTGTACAGGGAAAGGCCTTTACGGACATTTCTTTCGAGCGGTTTGGAAAGTGCGGTAGCGCGAACGCAACACGGGGTATTGCGTGGTGCATTGGCAATCGGGGTAATGGTTGACCAATCTTCGTACTGACGCGGGAAATGATACAACAAGTCCTGCACCGTGAAAATATCCAATTTATGTAACTGTTCGGCACGTTTTTCGCCAACACCTTTTAAGTACTGGATGGATGTTTGAAAAGTCAGCACGAAAAATCCCCCTTTCGCTAAAAGTTTTCAAAAAAGCCGGTGACCACCGTATAGGGTGACACCGGCTGGCGTGTTGTATTATTCAATCGAAATAAAGTAGTAGTATACCGGTTGACCGCCGGCGATAATAGTAACGTCCACTTCATTGCCTAATTTGGCACAAATGGCAGCCTTGGCGGTTTCTGCTTCTTGTTCGGTAATGCCTTCGCCGTACATCAGTGTAATAAACGAAACGCCTTTACCGCTAAGACGACGAGCGTTAGCCATGTTTTTGGTCAGTTTGACAACGGCGTGAGCGGCTGTCGTATCCGTAAAGGAAAGTTTGCCGTTGTCTAAGGCCAAAATATCGCCTTCTTTGATGGCGCGATTTTCAAAATCACTGTCGCGTGCGGCAAACGTGATAGAACCGGTAGAAACAGCGTCAGCTGCTTTCATCATGGTTGTAAGATTTTCTTCCACCGATGCTGTGGGGTCAAAATTCAACAAAGCGGAAACACCTTGCGGAATGGTACGAGTGGGGAGAACGTGTACCGTGCGGTCGGCAAGCGGAATGGCTTGCTCTGCCGCTAAAATGATGTTCTTATTATTGGGAAGAACATATACAACTTTGGCAGGCGTTGCTTCAATAGCATTGAGAATGTCATCGGTGGACGGGTTCATGGTTTGTCCGCCGGATACCACCTGGTCTGCGCCCAGGTTAACAAACACATC
>JAZNRV010000074.1:0-2009 GCA_045590855.1 Acutalibacteraceae bacterium
AGACCAGATTCGGGCGGGAAAGCCGATTACCATTACAGAACCTTCGATGACACGCTTTATTATGTCGCTTGACGAGGCGGTAGACCTTGTCTTATTCGCGTTTGAGCATGGAACAAACGGCGATATACTTGTTCAAAAAGCACCGGCTTGTACCATTGAAACGTTGGCCAAAGCTGTGATAGAACTGTTTAAGCCGGAAACGGAGATTAAGGTTATCGGTATTCGCCACGGGGAAAAACTGTATGAAACACTTCTTACCAATGAAGAATGTGCAAACGCAATAGATATGGGTGATTTTTATCGCGTTCCTTCGGATAATCGCGGGCTCAACTATGATAAATATTTCAGGGATGGTGACGTAAAGAGAGCGACGCTTCGCGAATTTGATTCCATGAACACAGAGTTGCTTACAGTTGAAGAAGTGAAAGAAAAACTTTTGGGGTTAAAGTATATTCGTGAGGAACTCGCAAAATGAGGAAAATCGCTAAGAAAAGGACATTCGCAGATTAGATAAACAGAAATAGGGGGAGTCCATGAATATACTGATAACAGGGGCAAAAGGGTTTGTTGGAAAAAATCTTTGTGCGGCACTGAAAAATATACGCGACGGCAAGGATAGAACACATCCAAGCCTTGTGATTGACGAAATTTTTGAATACGATATTGACACAAATTCCGCGTTTTTTGCGGAATACTGCGCCAAAGCGGACTTTGTGTTCAATCTTGCAGGGGTGAACCGACCGCAAAAGAATGATGAATTTATGGCGGGGAATTTCGGCTTTGCATCCACTTTGCTGGACACGCTGAAAAAGCACAACAACACCTGTCCCGTCATGCTTTCGTCCTCCATTCAGGCAACCTGTATTGGTCGGTATGACGGCGATTACGGACGTTCCAAAAAGGCAGGGGAGGAGCTGATTTTTGCTTACGGCGAAGAAACAGGAGCAAAAGTCCTCGTTTATCGTTTTCCGAATCTGTTCGGAAAATGGTGCAGACCGAATTACAATTCTGCCGTTGCTACTTTCTGTCATAACATTGCAAACGATTTGCCAATAAAGGTGAATGACAAAGATGCAAAGCTGGAGCTTTTATACATTGATGACCTGGTTGATGAAATGATTCTTGCCCTTGAGGGCAGGGAGCATCATTGTACCTTTGATGGGATTGATACGGTTTTCGTAAAGGATGGCAAATATTGTGCCGCGCCCGTTACGCACAAAGTAACTCTCGGCGAAATTGCAGATTTGCTGTATGCCTTTGCCGAACAGCCTAGAACTTTGATTCTGCCCGAAATTCCTGACAATTCCTTTGCAAAAAAGTTATATAGCACCTATCTTTCCTATTTACCAAAGGAAAAGATTTCCTTTCCGTTGAAAATGAATACAGATGCAAGAGGCAGTTTTACCGAGCTTCTTAAAACCGCAAATTGCGGGCAGTTCTCGGTGAACATCTCAAAGCCAAATATTACCAAGGGTCAGCATTGGCACAACACAAAGTGGGAGTTTTTCGTTGTGGTAAGCGGTCACGGGCTCATTGAAATGCGGAAAATCGGCACAGACGAGGTCTTGAAATTTGAGGTCAGCGGTGAGAAGATAGAGGCGGTACATATGCTGCCGGGCTACACGCACAACATTATCAATCTCAGTGATTCGCAAGACCTTGTAACTTTGATGTGGGCAAATGAACCATTTAACCCCAAAAGACCGGATACATTTGGGGAACCGGTATAGGAGGAAAGTATGAAAACACAAATTAAAACAGATTATTCCAACATTCATTGGCAAGAAAACGGAAAACTAAAGCTTTTAATTATTGTGGGCACGCGCCCCGAAATTATCCGACTTGCCGCGGTAATCAACAAATGCCGCCATTATTTTGACTGCATTCTTGCCCACACGGGGCAAAACTACGATTACAACTTAAATGGCGTGTTTTTCAAGGATTTAAAGATTAAAGACCCCGAGGTTTACATGGATGCCGTTGGCGATGACCTCGGCGAAACGGTCGGC
>JAZNRV010000075.1:0-7994 GCA_045590855.1 Acutalibacteraceae bacterium
TTGCTGGTGTCCAGCCCTAAAAAACATTTCATTGTGTGTCTTCCGTATGGCGGGAAATACCGCCCAGTACGCCATTGATAAAGGTGGCATCCGCTTCGCTTCCGTAGAGTTTGGCAAGTTCTACCGCTTCGTTAATGGAAACGCTGATCGGAATTTCTTCCTCCCACAGCATTTCATACAAAGCTAACCGAAGAATTGCCAAGGCTACACGCGACAAACGGGTTTTGTTCCATTTATGAGAAAATGCGGATATTTTTTCATCAATCTCTTCCAAATGAGAAACCGTTCCCTCTGCTAAAGTCACAGCAAAATTACTGCTGACAACGTCACGTGCCTTGCCGGCGTTATCTAATATTTCTGCAATCGTTGCGTCGGAAAAACTTTTTTCGAACAAGATGAAAAAAGCCAATTCCCGCGATGCTCTACGTGTCATGCCGTACACAAGCCTTTCTTTTCAAAATTCCTTGTCTTATTGCTCCGGTGTTTGCTTTTCAGACGTGTCTTCCAGCACCACACCGGCAACGTGTACGTTGACTTTGGTAACCGGTTTTCCGGTCATAGATTGCACTTCGTTTTTGACCACCCGTTGTACTTGACCGGCAACTTCGGGAATACGAACACCTAATTTGAGATTGATATATAACGTGACAATTGTTTCGTTTTCGTTGTTGATGACGGCTACGGATTTGGAAGCAGACGAATTGATAAAACCGCGAATATCGGTACGCGTTGCCATACCCGCTACACCGGGTACTTCCGCCGCTGCCGTAGCAGCAATCGTTGCGATAACATCTTCCGAAATAATGCAACATCCTTTTGGTGCTTGATGTCCTTTATCTCCCATGATAATGTCCTCCCTTTCCTTTGTGTCTTTATTATATACCACAAAGTACCTCGGGGGCAACAGTTTTTTATTAATTTACTGCAACAATATTAATTTTTTGTGCAGGAATATCCGCTTGTGAGGTAACAACTTGTGAAATTTTGGCCGCATCTTGTGCGGTAAGGTCCTCACTTTGCACGACAATGCTGCATTTATCGCTTTCAATATACGCCAAACAATCCGTAAAGCCTTTTGCCTTGACAAGGCTTTCGATTTTGCTTTCTTGTTCTATTGCTTTTGTTAAAGCCATCACTTGGGCGGTTACGGTACTTTTTTGTTCATCGGTTGCTTTGACATCTCCCAGTAAATCTTTGATGGTTTGTGTTGCTTCTTTTCGGGAAGCCTCACGACTTTCACGTGCCATGGCAAAATATTCTTCCGGCGATTGTTCTTCTTTGTTTTCGGCATTGCCGTTGACATTAAGGGCTTCTCCCAAATTTTTATCGTCATTTTGGTTGGTTTGTGTTTGGGTGCCGATGTTATCCGGCATAATCGAGGGTGATTGCGCAAAATAATAATTCAAATAAACCGCGACCCCCAAAGCAACCGCCAACGTTCCCAGCAATACTTGTTTTTTACCAAAAAATTTTTTCATAATTATTCTCTCCTCATGATAGTTTTGTCACAAAAACGCGTTTGGATGAAATGTTAAGTGCTACGGTTACCGCTTGCGCAATTTGCTCGCGTATCTCTTCGTGGTCTCCGCCTTCGCACACCACCACAACGCCACGCACGGTGGGTTGCAATTCGGTAACAAGCAGCCCTTCCCGCTTAGCCCCGCTATCGATGACAATGGCGGAAGATTCGCTGTCATTGCGTTGCGTAACGCGATTTTCATCGGTACCGTTTTCTTCTTGTCGGTCGGAATTGTTTTTTTCTTCCGTTGCATAAACATACTCCACACCGTTTTCCAACGTTACCATCACTTTACATTTACCGGCACCTTGGATACTGCCGATGATACTTACTAACCGGTGTTCAATGTTTTGTATGTATGCTTGCGTGGAAAAAACCGTCTGCTGCTCCTTTTGGCTGTTTTGGGGTAAGATTTCCGGTAAAAGCAGCAAAACAAGACCAAAAATACCGCCAACTAATAATATCTTTTTGTTTTTCCCCAACGAGAAAAAACGGCCTTGTAACCATTTCTCGGGAAATTCTTTTTTCCACATACTCCGTACCCCTAATCCTTGGTTTTAATCGTCACGGTTGTTTCGAACTGTTTTGCCAACACCTCCCGCACCACCATGCTTGCCGGTACACTTTGTTTGTCCACCGTCACGGTAATCTGCTTAATATATATGTTTCCGTTATCGGAAATATCCGTTTGAACCACAATTTTTTCAGCAAGAAGATTACGTTCGAAAAAAGCACTTTGAACCACTTTTTCCACTGTTTCTTCCACTTGCGTCTGCAATTGTTTTGTGACACGATTTTCCAACAATTCGGAAACGGTTTCCGGAGGCATCCAATCGATGGCAAGAGCCGTTGACGATGAAAGACGTAACAGCGGTGAAATAAAGCAACACAGAAAAAAGGAAACCGTAATGAGGCGAAACAATTTTCCTATGCCCTCTTTTGGAGCCAACAACCGTACCGCTGTACAACCGAGTGCCGCCAAACAAACAAGCGAACACCACAAACGTATGTCGTTCATGTCTTTCCTCCTGTTGCTACGGTAACCACGGTCACGCAAATGACCAGCAACACTCCGCTTGCCGCCAACAATCCAACAAGACATTTTGTAACGCCATGAGCCGATTTTAACACCCCGGACAAGGTGGATAATCCAAACATTTCTGCACCCATGTTGCATAATGACAAGGACAGTTGCCACACAAAACACGACAGCAGCGGCGGTAGAACAATTAACAACGTCGTTACTATTCCAAAACCAC
Source organism: Acutalibacteraceae bacterium (assembly GCA_045590855.1). Taxonomy (GTDB): domain Bacteria; phylum Bacillota; class Clostridia; order Oscillospirales; family Acutalibacteraceae; genus RGIG3009. The sequence continues at coordinate 2,779 of JAZNRV010000075.1, forward strand.
CAAGCGTAGAGCGTAATAAACCCAAGCAGCCTCGTATGGTAGAAAATGCTTCGCTGAGCGATGAACCTACCACCGGTATAAATGTGGATATGGAAAATTTCATCAGACGGTCACCCAGTCTGTCTGCCGCAGTTCCTGTCAAACTTTGCAGTGACAGTAAACCGGCAAACAAAAACATGCCCAATGTCAGCAACCACGTTGCTACCTTTCCCATCCAGTCCCCTACTTTTCCGAGGCGCATTTCGGGGGTTAGAGAGCCGGTCAACCCAAGTGAAAGAGAAACTGTCAGTAACGGTAATATGACATTGCCGGATAAGTAGGTCAAAAACTCGGCAGCATACAAGACAATAGATTGAAAAGAAAGAGCGGTCACGGCACTGCCACCACTGAGCAACACACCGGCATAAACAGGTGCAAACGCCACCATAAAGACCGAAACAGAATCCATGGCACCGCATACACGTTTGACACTTTCCGCAATTGGTAACATAACCGCCCCGCAAGCCGCCAAGGAACACACCACGGCAAAAACCGTAGAAGTTTCTTCCGTGTGCAAGGTGTTTTTTAACCCTTCTATCCACGCGTATAAAACAGTAATACCAAGTACCGTACCACATGCCGCAAGCGGTTTTGGTGCCACCAACGAAAGCAAATTCAGTATCATTTCCCAAACAGATGGTAAATCCACAGAATTTAAACTATCTTTGTCTAATGACGTGATGTTAAGCGATGATAACAACTCTTTGGTTTCTTCGGGAACAGATTCCAGCAACGTTTCGCTTCCGCTGGCTTCTAATTGTTCTTTGTACAATTCTTCCACCGTTGTAGCACCGACAGGAATACATAGCATCCAACACGAGCACAAGATGACTGCCATAATTTTTACGATGTGCATACATTATCCTTTCTGTTCCATTAAGGACAAGGCGATACTTCCGATTTTTTCAAATAACGGTAACGCCAGTAAAAGGAGCGATACTTTACCGGCAAATTCTGCTTTGTTGGCAAGTGCTTGTTCCCCAACATCACGACAGGTGTCAGCAGCGAGTTGTGTTAGCAAACAAACACCCAGTGCTTTGAAAATAATGTGCAAATAGTCTTCTGACATTCCACTTTGTGACAACATATCACGCACATCACGAAACAACGGTAAAGCACGTTGCAGCACAACTGTTAACAAAAGGATACCGGCAATCAGGGTTACTGCTAAGGCTTGTTCGGGATTTTGGCGACGAACGACAACCGCCAAAAAAGCGGCGAGTATAATGGCGGCTAAGCAACTTGTTAATTCCATACTGTTATAATCCAAACACGGATTTTACCATGCGAAACAAATCGCTGATTTCGGTTACCACCATTGTCAGCACCACAATAAGACCTGCCAACGTGGTCATCATCGCTTGCTCTTCGCGACCGGAGCGTATTAGCACTTGATTGAGTACTGCCACAATAATACCGATTGCCGCAATTTTAAAAATTAAATCTACTTCCATATTCCTATCCCCTTACAAGAATAATAGTCCCAACAAGCCACCACCGCAAAAACCCAACGTCAGATATAATTGACCTTTTTGTTTTGTTTGTACGCGCACCTCTTCTATGCAGCGATGCACAAGTGTTCGGTATTGTTCACAATAGTGTACTTCACCAACAATATCTGTCTTTCCAAAACCACTCATAAAATCAGAAAACAGTTGTCTTTCCCGCGATGAAAGAGAAAAGTCGGCAGAAAAACGGTCCAGTTCTTTTTTCCATGCTGCACGAAAATCCGTTTGTTTGCCGGCTGCTTGCAGCAAAGAAAATTGCAAAAATTCTTCCATGGCAGATAATTCTTTTAACAATTCGTTAATCGGTAATGCCGAAAAGCGAATACGTTCTGCCGCACATTCCAAGAATCGTTCAAACCATTCCAAAGAACGGATGCGTCTGTTTTGTGATTGTTTTACGTTCCAACCAATTCCCCATCCCGTTATCATCACCAATAAAAAACCGAGAATTTTCACACAGCCACTCCTTGGTTTTGTATATTTTATCAATTGTTCCCGGCTTAGCTCGTCCTTTTAAGACAACGATATATTCAAAGATGCCATGATACAACAATTCCGCACCATCACGGTATAAGAGTTCTTGCGGGTTTGCACAGTGAACGGAGGTCACCGTGGGAACGCCCCGCAACATTCCCTCTTTTATCGCTTCCCATTCTTCTTTCCCGCCCAGTTCATCAAACGCTACTACCTGCGGTGCCAAACAACGAATCGCTTGTTCTAACCCGCCGACCTTTGAGGCAAATTTCAGCACATCGCAACCCGCTACGTTACGTGACAATTCTCCTCGTTCGTCCACAACAGACACGGATAAACGTTCATTTTTTAAAAGCCGAATAGCATCACGCAAGATGCTCGTTTTACCGCCGGATGGCTCACCGCACAGCAACAAGCTATGAACTTTCCCATCGTACAAATACGGCAATAAGGATTGCGCGCAACCTTGATGTTCTCGCGCCACGCGTACGCACAAAGCCGTAATATCACGGTATCCCACAATTTTCCCTTGCTCTGTCAAAGCGGTTCCTGCGATACCCACACGACAACCGTCCGATGTTGTCAAAAAACCATTCTTCCATTCCTCTTGATGCGCATAAAAAGAACCACCGCAAAGTGTATCAACCGTTTGTTGTATCCATACGTCAGAGCAAATTAAAGCATTATTATCTGTGACACAGACCTCACCTTGTGGCGTTATATACTGTTCGTGACCGTTATAACCAAGGCACACGGCTTGTCCTACACGTAAGCGTATTTCTTGCGTACACTGCTTGATTTTTGTCGGTACTTTTAACAAAATACTTCTTAAAGATTCGGGAAATATTTTGATAGCACTTTCAAATCCGTTCATATTGCTTTCCACCTTTGTTTTATAGGTATGTCGCACAAAAAAGATTTAGAACAAAAAGACCACATACCGAATGGGTATGTGGTCTAAAAAAGCAAAAGACTTGCCTTAATAGCAAGTCTTCCACTTTAAGTTAGAGGGGTGTTTTGAGGAGGGGTAATGTACTCTGTGCAGAGCAAGTCCGGTGCGGCTCCATCTTTGCTCTGAGTACAAGTAAAGTATAACAAGGTTTCTTAATGGGATTGTGAATGGATTATGAATAAACTGTAAGAATTTTATGCATCCAAACGGATATGGTACGGTAAACCGGAAAGATAAATCGGCGGCAATTCCGCTTGAATCAACGGGCGAGCATAATCCAAAAATTCTTGTTTCATTTGTAAATTTTCCACATCAATCCAAGAAAGAGGCATGGTCTTTTCCAAATTGGCGATTTCGCCAATGGGATACAAATCGGTTGTGCATTGGTAAGGCGTATTCGACAATCGTTTTAATACCACCATTTTGCCGGTGTTGCCACCCAATGCCGCCGGCACAGCCGCGCCGCCCGCTTGATAAGCTTCTGTGACATCGGTACGGCTGGTCAAGTGCCCTGCACAGCGTTGCAAGGTAGATAATTCGATGCTCCTGACTTTGATTTTCAAGCGTTGTGCCACCAAATTTTCCAAGAAACGACCAACACCCGTGAGTTTAACATGACCAAACGCATCAACCACTTTTTCATCGGCAGAAAGTTCACACACATATCTGCCGTCTTTGGTTTTAATGCCCTCGGAAACGGCAATTATCAAATTTTTCTTGGTTTCTTGCAACGTTTGAATACGTGCCAAAAATTCTTCCGTATCAAACGGGATTTCCGGCAAATAAATCAAGTCGGGACCGGCACAGTCTTCCCCTTTGGAAAGGGCTGCCGCCGCCGTCAACCAACCGGCATTGCGACCCATAATTTCCACGATGGTCAGAGATTTGGTGTCGTATACGGAAATGTCATGAATAATCTCTTTCATCACGGTGGCAATATATTTTGCCGCAGAACCGTACCCCGGTGTGTGGTCGGTAATGGCTAAATCGTTATCGATGGTTTTAGGAACACCAACAAATCGAATATCACTGCCGATGCGCTGCGCATATGCCGAAAGTTTGGCAATGGTGTCCATACTGTCATTGCCGCCGATATAAAAGAAATATCCGATGTTGAATTTTTCTAAAATACGGAATATTTCAACATAATCTGCATCGTTTTCAGCCGCGTTTTTTAATTTATAACGACAACTCCCCAAGTAACTGGAAGGAGTACGTTTAAGCAATTCAATTTCCAATTCGCCGGGGAGCACTTTTTCTAAGTCCACCAGTTCTTCTTTGAGTAAACCGGCAATACCGTTCTTCATGCCGTAGGTTTTGATTCCAAGATTTTTGCAAGTTTCGTAAACGCCTGCCAAACTGGCATTGATTACCGCTGTCGGGCCGCCCGATTGACCGACAATAGCATTCTTAATCATCGTGTTCTTCCTTTCAAACATTTCTATCTCCTTCACGATACCATAATTTACCTTAGATTGCAACCTATTCTTGTTCGCAAAACTAGGTAAACATTGTTTTCAAAAAAACAAACAAATGTTTGCTTTTTTGAAAAAGGTATGTTATAATCTATTTCGTAAGGGGGAATTTTATGAAACCGTTGAACGAAAAACAACGCAAAGTCCTTACCTTTTTGCAAGAACGTGCGCAAGACGGCGTTCCGCCTACCGTACGTGAAATTTGCAATGCCGCGGGCATTAAATCCACTTCTACCGTTCACAGTTATTTAAAACTGCTTACCGAGGAAGGGTATATTGAGCGCGAAAGCAGACTGAATCGCAGTATTCGTATGCCGGGTGAATCGGTCTCGCGCGTGCCGCTTTTGGGTAAAGTTACGGCCGGTCAACCGATTTTGGCAGTGGAACAAATTGAAGAATATGTCCCCTATTCCGGCGGCGGTTATCCTGCCGGTGAATTATTTGCGCTGCGGGTATCCGGTACCAGTATGCTCAATGCAGGTATTTTGGACAAAGATATTGTTATTGTTCATAAAACACCTGCTGCACAAAACGGTGACATTGTCGTTGCTCTTATCGGCGACGAGGCGACTGTAAAACGCATTTATTTTGAAAAGGACTGTATTCGCCTGCAACCCGAAAACGATGCGTTTGAGCCAATTTATGTTAAAGAAGCACTTGTTTTAGGGAAAGTGGTTTCGCTGCTTCGCAATTTTTAATTGACAAACTTTATATTCTCCCCTATACTTGTGTATACTGTATTATATAGGGGGGCGTAAAGGTTTCGAC
>JAZNRV010000076.1:0-6651 GCA_045590855.1 Acutalibacteraceae bacterium
TTTACCATGTCCATACCGACGGATTTAATGATTTTATATCCACCCAAAGAAGTTCCGACTGACATGAGCAAAGAGCAAAGAAGCATCATCCAAAAGGGTGGTGTCACGTTACCGGTAGCATTGTTTCCATTGGCAAACGCCATACCTAAAATGAGAACGCCCATAAATTTTTGTCCGTCTTGCGCGCCGTGCATAAACGACATGGCGGCTCCGCCAAAAATTTGTGCGCCTTTGAAAAATCCGGTAGTTTTGCGTCGGTCGGTTTTGCGAAAGAAAAATTCGGTTAATTTGGTAAAGAAGAAACCGGCGGCAAAACCCAAAACGGAAGAAAGTAGCAAACCATAAAGTACTTTTACCCATTCCGCACCGTTAATACCGCCAAAACCATTATGTAAAGCAATGGCAGCACCCGACAATCCCGCAATTAGTGCATGACTTTCACTGGTGGGAATTCCAAAATACCATGCCACTGTTGCCCACAAAATAATAGCAAATAATGCAGCGCACAAAGCTGTGGTGGCTTCGGCTGTATTATCACCAAAATCCACCATATTTTTGATTGTCATTGCCACTGTGGAATTGACAATCGTCATAACCAATACACCCAAGAAGTTAAAAACCGCCGACATCAGCACGGCTGTTTTGGGCTTCATAGAGCGTGTAGCAACGCAAGTGGCAATGGCGTTGGGTGCGTCTGTCCATCCATTCACAAAAATGACGCCCAATGTCAATAGTACTGTCACTAAAAACATGGGGTTTTGCCACATTTGTTGTAAAAAATGAGAAAAGTTTAGCAACACTGAGTTCCCCCTTGTGTGATTGTATCGAAAATTATTTTATCATATAAACCGTTTAAAAACAAGCATAATCGTTATAAAAGCGCAAAAAAGTGCCGCTTAAAATATAAAGCGGCACTTTTTTATTTTAAGAAATCCAAGCTGCGAATGATAGCCGGTTCTTTTGCTTTTCCGCCACAAATTTGGAAAAAGCATACGATTTTTACAATTAATAAAGCAAACATAAAAATAGCATAAGCAATAATGGCAATTCCTGTCCAGAAAAGTAATACCATTCCGATGGAAGCCAAAATTTCTACTACCGTAAATTTTAAAGCTTGGCGCACGTGGAAAGCAGCGTACGGAGAATTATTACCGACCAACAGCGCAATAATAATACCGATAGCGCCCATCAAATACACCAGCATGGAGACCACTTTGTTTTCCGAAATATCTTTGGGATCAAATTCGGCCGTGTGGTCATACGGGTCAAACACCGGGGCATAGGGCGGTGTTGGTGACTGGTAATAGTTTTGTTGCGGTGGGGTATAGGTGCTTTGTGCAGTATCTTCGGTAGCAAAAGGTGTACCACAATGGCAACAAAAAACCGCTGTGTCTTCTGCTTGGTTGTTACAATGAGTGCACGTTTTCAAAAAGAAAACCTCCTTTTTAGACTTTCTGTTACCAATATATCATTTTTTCGACAAAATTTCAAGTTTCTTAATAAAATAATAGGAGAATTGTATGTGTACAGCAGTTTATGACAACAAAAATCTACTCTTTGGCAGAACACTTGATTTAGAATATTCTTATAACGAAGCGGTTGTTATTACTCCTCAAAATTTTATGGTATCATTACGGCGCGAAAAACCGTTTGTTACGAAATATGCTGTCATCGGTATGGGGATAGAACGGCAAAGTTTTCCACTTTATTACGATGCGGTAAACGAAACGGGACTTGCCATGGCAGCACTCAATTTTCCCAAAAGCGCGCGATATTTTGAAGAAAAGCAAGGGGAGTTGAACCTTGCTCCGTTTGAGCTGTTACCGTATATTCTTGGACAATGTAAAAATATTGACGAGGCAATGCCCCTTTTGAGAAAGTTAAATATATGCAACATTTCGTTTTCAAAAGACTATCCCGTGACCTCTCTTCATTGGATACTGGCTGATAAAACCCGTTGTATCGTAATTGAATCGGTAAAGGAAGGGTTAACAATATATGAAAATAATATTGGTGTCATGACAAACGAGCCGCCCTTTTCGTACCACCAAACACGATTGGAAGATTTTTCGCGACTTTCTGTGAACGAGAACAGTAAGGCGTATACCCGCGGTCTTGCATCCTATGGATTACCGGGTGATTTTTCATCGGTTTCTCGTTTTGTACGGGCTTCGTTTCTTCTTAAAAACTCTTTGGTAAAGGGAAATGCCGTTACATCGTTTTATAAAACACTTGACAACGTCAGTGTACCGTGCGGCGCAATTGTCCTTCAAAACGGAAAAACCGTTATTACACAATATTCCTCGTGTATGGATATGGCAAACGGCGTTTATTATTATAAAACCTATGGTAACTCACGTATCTGTGGAGTACGACTTTCCAAAGAAAAAGCGGATAGCCTTATCAGCTATCCGCTTGTCACAGAACAAGATATTTTGTTTTTTGAATAATCAGATTACTTTTGCTTGAGATAGTGCCTCTCTTAGCTCGTCGTGCGAAAGGGAAGTGGCAAGATAGGCAGAAGAAGAAACGTCCAAGATAATATTGCCGTCTTTTTCTTCAAGAGGAAGTTGTTCTCTTGTTAAGTCACTAAAATATTCGGTGTTATCTTTTGAAATCGGTATACTGATTTTTGCCGAGCCTGTATTATGCCAAATAAGAGCGTAACTTTTGCCGTTTCGTTCGAGAGTAAAAGCATACAGTTCTTGAGAATCGGAACAGAAATTTGTAAGCTCAAAATATTCGTTGAGTTCGTAATTTCCCTTTTCATCGACAAACAAGGTATATTCTTTGCCGGGTACTTTGATTAACTCTTGTTGTTCCGGTGTTAACAGATTGTTCTTGCGAACGTCTTCCCAACGGCGCATCACTTCAAAAATGTCAGCAACACGAGCATGATTATTAAAACGTTCGAGGTTGGATTGTATTGTAGCGGGGCTGTTCCAACCGTGCGCATGACTCGTTCCGTATTCGTAAATATCACGGCGAGTATCGTCATAAAAAGCCCACCAGCCGAAATTAAGCCGCGTAAAATCCTGACACATAAATTCGGATTCCGTCAAAGGATGAACATCAATCATTCTCTTGAACATATCCGTTGCGAAGATGTCAAAAGCGTTAGCACCGCTAAGAAAATGCCAGTTAAAATGTGCTTTTGCCGCACCTTCGCAGAATTTCGGGCTGGTAGCAAGTTTTTTAATCACGCGATATTGTGCGTTGGGAACATGATATTCATACGGTTTGTTTGTACCTTCCGAACCGTCAAAATAAATAAATTCAAACCCAAGGTCATATATTTTGGCGATGTCGTCAGCAATTTCGTCTTGAAGGTCTGTGTTTTGGTCAATATAAGCACTGTTAGCGCAATACTCGCTAACGTCAAAAATGCCGCCGATGATACCGGCTTCATGCGGGGTAACCGTAGTATCCCAGTACCCACGTTTAACGCCGTAAAAATGATAAGGCGGTTCTGTCGAAAAACCATCGTAATACATAAGTTCTCCGCCAAATTTAAGCACACGTCGATTTTCGTGCTTTAAAGCATTTTTTGGGTTTTGTGCCACATAAATTTTATCGTCATCGATACCAAGCGATTTTGTCAACGTATAATACTCAATAATATTCAAACGCGGGTCAACAACCGGTGTAATATATTTCGTTGCTTTTCCGATATGAGTGTGCAAAAAATGGAATCCGGGTGTAATGCCGGCGGCTTTAATTTTATCAATTACCGCTTTGAGCTCGTCATAACTGTTAGCATACGGTTTGCTGATGGAATAATCCCCGCAACTGTCATAAATTACATCATCATTCACCTCGGAACAGATGCCTTCGTAATAAACGAGCATGCAAGAAAAACCGCCCATTTTAGCGTATTTGATATGTTCGTCAACACTTTCAGGGGTCAGCCTGTCTACCCAATAAACCGAACGGTTAATCATATCGCTTCTGCGGCTTTCTACACCAAGCGGCAAATCATAGTCGTGTTCGAATTTATCCACGGCATCAAGAAATTCTTCTTTTCCGCCACTGACAATCAAAGTAGCAGTTGTCCCTTCCAACTGAACCGATTTTTGAACATCCGCTGTTAATATTCTGTAATCTTTTCGTTTTTCGGAATCAATCATCGTTTCGGGCGTGGCGGCAATCACAGCAACACTTGAGTTATCATCCCACATAACATTGAGCCATTGACCGAAATTTTTTCTGGTCTTAATGGGAAGTTGCAAAAGACGAAATTCTTCCACAGGGGGCATATCCATCGAAAGAAAAACGTGTTCTTTGTTGGGATACAGTAATTCTGTCAGCGTAAACGAAATGTATTCGTCTTGAATATCCACCGTGATGCGAGCACTGCAAGGGATAATTTCAAAACTTACGGTAAGAACATTATCTTCCATAATAAGTTTATCCGCTTGAAAAGCCGTTTTTTTGTTCATGTGAGAAAGTTTGATTTCGTTGTTAAACGGGCGATTTTGTGTCAGTGAAAAAAGGGGAATTTCTTCTCCTAAAATCAATAACTCCTCGTTTGTCTTTTTGTGAACGAGACTTTTCACAATGGCATTTTCAGTGAGAGTAAGTCGAAAATTTTTGTTTTCTAAAATAATGTTGCTCATAACTGTACCTTCTTTTTATTTTTTTGATAATAGCAATTCATAAATCATGTCAACATAAAGTTGGATATCAATAGTGCAACACTATCATAAAACAGCGCCTTTGTCAATGATATAACCGCAAAAACAGAATATAAATTAACATAAAGTTTGCATATATTAATCTCGTTGATTTTGACTCAATTTCCACAAGATAATGAAACAAAAATCAAGAAAACCGATACACCTTTTGGTGTATCGGTTTTCTTTGGTTGCGGGGGATAGATTCGAACTACCGACCTTCGGGTTATGAGCCCGACGAGCTACCCCTGCTCCACCCCGCGATATATGTTGTCCTTAGGACTTTTTTATTATAACAAAAAAAAAACCGCTTGTCAACACAAAAATCAAGACTTTATCATTAAAAAATACGATAATAGGGAAGAGGGCTCTAAAACGTAGAAAACTTTTAATAGTTTGCAGCCTTTATAATAAATTTAACTATCAATGTAATTACCGTTAATTTTTTTTAATATTTTTCACTCGTAAAAAACGGGTTGCTTAACCATTGAAAACAAATTCTAAAAAATCATTATTTATTAAGTTTAACTTAAAAACGGATATTTATTATGTTAATCTTCTTTGCGCAATCATATCAAAGGGAAGGTCATATTCACAATATACTCTACTATACAAAATGAATATTCAGGAAAAGAAAACACCACTTTTTAGAAAGTGGTGTTTTTTGCGTTTATTTGCCCCATTTTGGCTTTTTACCGCTTGGGGTAGGGTAAACCCTCTGGCAAACCGAGTATGTAGTCTGCTGATACGTTAAGATATGCGCATATTTGCGGTAAGTATACAACGGGCATTACGTTGACACCTTTTTCATATCGCGCGTATTGTTGTTGTTTGATTCCAAGGTGGTTTGCGATTTCTTTCTGCGTAATGTTTTTGCAATCTCTTATCCATGAAATTCTCTCGTTGTAGTACATCTTTATCACCTCATAAATTTTTTACCACGATTTACAACAAAAGTGTTGACTTATGAACAGATGTGTTGTAATATAGAGGTGACAACAGATGTGTTGTTAGTGAATTCTAATGCAGAGAAAAGGAGTAGAGAAAAATGACAATCAAAGTAGTAGGTATCGAAAATCAAGATTACAAGTTGGACAACGGCTATGCATTCAAAGGCAAGAAAATCCACTGCGTAGACCTCGACAGCGAAAAGAAAGGCTTGGTAGGCAACTTAACCACGGTATTCAAAATCGCAGACGACTCACCACTTGCGGTGATACCGATAGAAATCGGCGGGGAATATACAGTATTCTTCAACCAAAAAGGCGCACTCGATTATATTACAGCAAACTAAATAATCAAACACGTGTGATTATAAATCCTTAATACAAGGAGGTGAAATAATAATGGAAACAACTGCTCAATCCGTTGTTGACGGAATCCAAACTGTTGTGAACTCCGGTACTTCGTCTTTCACCATTGAATCTGTCGCAAGTATTCTCGGTATCACATTAGCCGCCGCTGCTGGTCTGTTCTTGCTGTGGTGGGGCGCTCGCAAAGGTATTCGCATGCTTAAAAACGCATTCACTAAAGGCAAATTATCTTTTTAACGCATTCCCGATTGGGGGCGGTCCCTTTTGGGGCTGCCCCTTAAATTTTTTTAGAGGTGACAAAAATGATAAAAGACGCGTTGCGTGGTTCCCTTAATCCAAAATTATTGTGGAACACTTTCAAATACAAAAGTACATTTAGACGATCACACCCCGATTTTTTCGACCCTTGCGGTACATTAATTTTTTGTGGTGCTCAAGGCTATGGAAAAACATTGTCGGCGGTTTCATACGTTAGCAAAATTGCGAATCTTTACCCAAAAAGTATTTTAGTAACCAATGTTGCTCTCGACTCTGCCATGTTCCCCGAAAATTACGATGTTCGAGAATATACCGGATTGGACGATTTAAAAAATATCGAAAATGGGGAAAAGGGTGTTATTTATTTTATAGACGAACTCCATTTAGAGTTAAACAGTCTTGAAAGC